>JACPXA010000051.1 GCA_016196785.1 Elusimicrobiota bacterium | reverse complement strand
CCACCGTGGGGCTGTTCGTGCCGCTCGACGCCACACTGCTCGGTGGGAAGCACCTCGTGGTGCCGTTGGAGGGCGGGGCGAGCCTCCAAGGAGAGATGGATAGCGTCCAGCAACTCTACCAGATGCTAGGGGAGCATCAACGGTTGATCCTGATGATCGCGGAACAGGATCGAGGGGTGGTTGAAGTCAGGCTCGGGAGCTTGCCGAAGAAACCGGGGGTGACGATCTCGGTGGTTACGCATAAGGATGGCTTTATCGTTCACTCACAAGATCAGGTCAGAAGCACCCCCTCACCCTCCCCTCTCCCACCAGGGGAGAGGGTGAACGCCGCTCACCGCAAACGGCTCGCCCTCAAACAAGTCGAGGTGAGCTTGTCCATGTTCGATGAAACCCTCATCAGCAACCTCATGGTTGCGGTGCCTTCGCACGTGCTGATTGATGCATCGGGGATTCAGCCAGGGTCGGTCTTACACCAGGTGAGCTTTCTCTTTGTCAAACGGCTGAACGATGTGCTCCACGGGGTCGTGGTCTCGTGGCAGGGCCTGGAACAGTTCCACCGCCTGACGCAGGTGCTCCGCCAACACGCCTAACCGCAGATAAAAAATGCCTTGTATAACAGACATGTGTCTGTTATCATAGACACTGTGCGGAAGACCGGCCATTTAAAATATCCCCTTGACCGTTTATTTTCCGTGTCCAGCCATATGGCCATCTTGCGGGCGCTCCAAGATGCTCGGGAAGGGATGAGTGGCCGAGCCATTGCTCGACAAGCAGAGATTAACCACCAAACCTGTGCAGTCGCGTTAAAAAACCTGGAGGCGTGGGGCATCCTGCAAAGACAGGGGTCTGGGAAGACACAATTCATTCGTCTCAATTTCAAGAATTATGTCATTAAACAGTTAATCCTCCCGCTCTTACGAAAAGAACGGGGCTTGTTAAAAGCCATTCGAGAGGACATCGTCGACACGTTTAGAAAAGAGGCTCTCAGTATCACCCTATTCGGGAGCGTCGCACGGGGCCAAGAGGTTACTAGCAGTGATGTAGACGTTCTCCTGCTGGTCGAGCCCCCGGCGAAAACCACGCTCCTGCATCGAACCGCTCAATATAGTTCTGATTTTATGCAACGATATGGGATTCGACTCTCGCCGGTGGTGTTCACCCCGCGGGAAGCGAGGATGCAAGCGAAACGCTCAGGCCGGCTGTTCAAAAATATCCTTCGAGACGGGGTGGACCTCCTCCCTCGGAAACTCCGTGAGGTGATCTCGTGACGCCCCGAGGGACTCAACGGGTTTCCATCCCTCGGTCCAAATATCGTGATTACGTCAACGTGGCCGAGAATTTCTCTGCCGGGGGAGAGGTCGCGAAGACGTTTGAGTACTGGAACGCCGCTGGAGTACTGCTGATCCATGCCGCGATTGTCTACACCGATGCTCTGACCATAAAGGTGGGTGGGGTGAAGAGTCAAGGAGAAATTTATACCAAGGAAGATATCGAAAAACTGTGGAAACACTTGGAACGGTATAAAGCGTGGATTGTCCCCCAATTAAGTCAGTAGGGTCAAACACATCGAGGTGAGCTTGTCCATTCGTCACTTATCATGATATAGCCTGACCCCCGAGTTGGCCGCAACCGGCACCCAGATCAATTCCTTTCGGCGACCTGACAAACGCCCTGATCCCCCGCTGGCGGAGTATCATCTGGAACTTGTGCACGCTGTCGCTGGATGGCGTCTGAAAGGGCAGGCCTTCCACTGGGTTATAGGGAATGAGGTTCACATGTCCCGGGAAACGCCGCAGGAGGTTGGATAGCCGTTGGGCATCCCGCAGGGTGTCGTTCACTCCGGCCAAGAGTATGTACTCAATCGTCGTGGGCTGGCCGGTGCGCTCGGTGTAGAACCGACAGGCCTTGAGGAGCTCTCGAATCGTATACGTGGAGGCGACCGGTAACAGTTTTCGACGCAGCTCCTCAGAGGCCGCATGGAGGGAGACCGCCAATCGCACACGGACGCCATCTTCCGCCAACCGTTTGATCTGCGGCACCAGCCCGGAAGTGGAGAGGGTCATATGGTGGGCCCCTAGATGGAGCCCGTGCGGGGCTTGCATCCACCGAATGGCCTGGACGACATGACGATAGTTCGCCAAGGGCTCGCCCATGCCCATGAACAGCACCCCGCGTATGCGCTGCCCAAGATCTTCCTCAATTCTCAAGATTTGTTCCACAATTTCGCTGCTCATGAGGTTCTGTTGGAATTTCACCAATCCGGAGGCGCAGAAGGCGCAGGCGTACCCACACCCGATCTGTGTTGACACACAGGCGGTGTAATCCGAAGCCACAGCCGGTAGGAGGACTGTAGTAATCTGGTCGTGTGGAACCCGCACGGCGGTGAACTGGTATTTGGCGGTGCCATCCCGCGAGGAAACCTGTTTTTGAGACAATTCCAGGGCGCGAAGTGCCATTCGATCGGTTAACTGATCCCGCACCCGCTGGGGCAGATCGCTCATGGCTTGAAACGAACTCACCCGCCGCTCAAAAAACCAGGTCACGATCTGCCTCAGGCGGTACGGCTCCGCGCCGACCGACTGGAGGAGTGCCTCCTGTTCCTCTGGGGTTAAATCTAGCAGATGGGGGGTGTCGGTCATCATTGGAGTGACTCCCGAACCAGCTTCGCGGCGAAGAACCCATCCATCCCCTCCCGATGCGGCCAGGTGCGGAACAGGCCAAGGCGATCGGTGAGCTCAACGGCCGCGGGCGGCAGAGAAAAGCTTGCATGGACTAGAGCGAACTCAGGATGCCGGTGGAGAAACGCGATCACTCGTTGGTCGGTCTCTTCCGGTTCGTTGGTGCAGACGGCGTAGACGAGGGTTCCCCCCGGCTTAACGGCATTGGCCACACCATCGAGGAGTTCGTCCTGAAGGTGCGGGAAATGCGCTTCCACGTCAGTCCGCCGTTTCTGCCAGCGGAGCTCCGGTCGGCGTCGGAGGATTCCCAGGCCGGAACAGGGGGCATCAAGGAGGATGCCATCGGCCATGTGAGGAAATCGTTCCCCCAGGGTCTGTGCATCGGCGACCAGCGTCTCGATGTTCAGGTGGCCAAGCCGTGACGTCCATCCCGAAACCCTCCTCGGGCTGCAGCCTCGGGAGGGCGGCCTGCGGCGGCGTCAGGCTCGCTCGGCATACCGTTCCGTCGTCAAGTATGCCGTCGCTCGCCTTCCTGGCCTCGGCGCGCCCCCCGAGGCTTCGCTTACCAAGCATGGTTTCGGGATGAGTTCTAGACCGAGCGGCGATCAGGTAGCTCACCAACTGGGAAGCCTCGTCCTGGACGGTCAACAGACCCTTTTGGAAGGCTGGGAGCACCTCAAGCTCTGGGGCTCGCGTAAAGGTGATCCCATCGGGGCTCCAGCGAGTTGGGGTCAGCGCGTAGCCGGCCAGCCGGAGTTCAGTGATCATCGCCTCCCTGGTTGTCCGAAGACTGTTCACGCGCACCGTGAACGACGCGGGAGCATTGTTTGCCCGACAGAGCGCCTCGGTTTCTTCTCGGCCCATCCGCGTGAGCCAGCGTTCAATGAGCCACTCCGGATGGGCATAGCGGAGCGCGAGGGCTTTCACCGGTTGGGCCTCGACATTGGGCCACGGGAGGGAAGCCGCACGGCGCGCCAAGTGGCGAAGTGCTCCATTCACCAATCCGGCCAGTCCGGGATGGCTGACCCCTTTGGCGACCTCCACCGCTTCATGGACCACCGCATAAACGGGAGGGCCTGGCGTAGGTCCTTCGATCCTTCGATCCCTCGACTCCGCTCGGGGCTCGGGACTGAGCGCAGGCTCCGGGCTCAATTCGGCCATCAAGAGTTCATACGCTCCCACTCGGAGGATATTCCGAATAGGAAGCGGGAGGGCGGCCAGGGATCGCTCCTTGAGCACCATTCCTAACACCCAATCCAGGGTCGGCCGATATTTGACCACACCGGTGACCAGACCTCGGACCGTTCCGGGATGATCGAGGCCATCCGGGGTGTTCGGGAGGCTTCGGGCGAGCACCTCGCGGAGCCTTCCCCGGCGCCTTTCATAACGGCACAGGATCTCCACCGCCACCGATCGGGAAGTTTGCAGCATACAAAAAATGGCCGCCTTGACGGCGGCCATCCCATGGACTAAATTGAAGGAACGACGCTACGCCTTTTGTCCGGCGGACATCGAGCGGGCAATGTGTTCCAAACGTCGAATGCGCTCGGGAATCGGGGGGTGCGTCGAAAAGAGCGCCCACAGGCTCTGCCCTCGAAGAGGATTGACGATAAAGAGATGCGCGGTGGCTGGGCTGGCGTCCATGGCGCCAGGCGCCTGCTGGACCCCCGCTTCCAGTTTCTGAAGGGCGCTGGCGAGCGCCAAGGGATCCTTGGAGATCTGGGAACCGCTGACATCGGCCTGATACTCTCGGCTCCGCGAGATGGCCAGTTGGATGATCATGGCCGCCAGGGGAGCGATGATGGCCACCACCAAGAGCCCTAACCCGCCGCCGCGCTCTTCCCGATCTCTCCCTCCCATGCCTCCAAAGATCGCCGCCCACTGGGCCATTCGGGCGAGCATCATCACCGCGCCGGCGATGGTGGCGGCAATCGTCGAGGTGAGGATGTCCCGGTTCCGCACATGGGCGAGTTCATGCCCAATGACCCCGGCGAGTTCTCGCTCGTTCAAGAGATTCCTGATTCCCCGCGTCACTGCGACGGCGGCATGCTGCGGGTTCCGGCCGGTCGCAAAGGCATTGGCCACCGGGGAATCAATCATATAGAGCCGAGGCATCGGGAGTCCAGCTTCCTGCGTCAGCTTCCGGATAATCCGGTACAGCACCGGTTCTTCAGCCTCTGTCACGGGCTTGGCGCCGTACATCATCAGCACCATTTTGTCTGAAAACCAATAGGCGAAGAGGTTCATCAGCGCCGCTATTCCCAAGGCGGTCACGAGGCCGGCCTGGCCGCCGATGCGCTCTCCCACCCAGAGAAAGAGCGCGGTTAACCCCGCTAGGAGCAAAAATGTCTTGATGGTGTTCATGATTTTCCCCCTGAGCTTATGGTTTCGCCACCTGAGGAGGGAGGGGCCTGGAGGACGACCCCTCCGGAAAGCCTGGCCCCTTGCCAAAAATTCCATGCCGACATCACGGGTTTTCCCTCAGGTTGGACCTGCTGGACCGTCAATAGTCCTGGGTGACATTGTACCACAAATCCCACGCGTGGTTCAAGGCTGACCACCTGACCTGGGGCAGGAGTTGGACCACTCGGCAAATCTTCCTCTCTGCGAGAATGCGTTACTAGGGCAGAAAGAATCTTTAATCGCATGGGAGCTTTCTGCTGGCGCGGAATCCAAGTAAACGCCTCAGGACCAGCCGCCAACCCGCGAATCAGGTTCACAATGTCGCTCGCTGGCTTCATCCAGTCAATCTGTGCCATGGTAGGGGTCAACTTGGGTGCCCAGCTTGGCTCCCCCACCTGTGGTTGGCCCTTTCCCTGACCGGTTTCTACCAGCCTCAGGGTGTCCTCCAAGACCTCGATCCCTAACGCCACCAGACGCTTCTCGAGACTGATCGCAGTATCCTCAGGCGCAATGGGCAGGGATCGCTGAGCGACAATCGGTCCGCTATCTAAGGAAGGCTCCATCCAGAACGTGGTGACGCCGGTGGCGGATTCCCCGCGAATGAGCGCCCAGGCGATCGGCGCGGCCCCCCGATACCTGGGCAAGAGGGAGAAATGGACATTGAGGCACCCCAGCCGCGGGAGTCGGAGGATTTCTGGCGGCAGGAGCTTCCCGTAGGCCACGAGGATTCCAAGGTCTGGATGCAGATCCTCGAGTTCACGGAGCAGCGACGGATCGTCAAGGGCAGCGGGACGGAAGAGGCGACCCTGGCTGGCCTGCGCTGCCTGGGCCACCGGCGAGGGGGTCAGCGTATAGCTCCGACCCACGGGCGCATCCGGCTGGGTGACGACAGCGACGACCGACGTCCGCTGCATCAGCGAGGTCAAAAAGGGAACTGCGGCGTGCGGTGTCCCGAAGAAGAGTATCCGAAAAATAGTGGGGCTACCAGGTGCCAGACAGTTTGCGGCGACGGATCTCCCAGATGATCTTGAGGCGTTTCCACATCGGCAGGTAGTCAATGAACAATTTGCCGTCCAGGTGGTCAATCTCATGATCGAGGGCACGGGCCAACAACCCCTGACCTTCCACGACCACTGGCAGGCCATGTTCGTTGAGTGCCCGCACGCGGATATGCGCGGGCCGAGGAATTGAAACGAACAATCCCGGAAAAGACAGGCACCCTTCCGGGCCCTCCACACGGCCACTGGCGACTTCTCGCTCGGGATTAATGAGCACGAGGGGATGGGACTTCCCGTCCACCGGAAGATCAATCACCAGCATCCGATGCGACAACCCCACCTGATTGGCGGCAAGTCCAATCCCCTGCAAGCGATGCATGACGTGAAACATGTCCTTGATGAGTGCACGCACCGTGTCGTCAATTGCCTCGACCGGCTTGGTCTTTTTCCGCAAGCAGGGATCCCCATACTTGCGGATCGTCAACTGCGGCGTGACCGCGGTAGCAACAGTATCCATGGTTAAATTATACAAAATTCATGGCCCTAGGAGCCTGTCCGAGTATTCCGTTTCGGCTGCACCGGCAGGCTCCCAGAGGATTGTAACTTTTTCACGCTTCATGGGTATTACCGTGTGAAGGCTCGTAGAAGCTTCGTCGTCTATCCCACGAGTACCAAGGAGGAAAGAGAGATGTCATCCAAGAGACTGATCGTCCCGTTGACGCTCGCTGCGCTAGCAAGCGTAGGAACCGTCTGGGCTGCAGAACCGGGGGGACTTTTGCCAGATCTGACCTACCGCCACAGGGAACCGGAGCTCATGGATGACCCGGCTTTAGAGATGTCCCGACACATAGGGGCGCTCCGAGGGCTTGAGCGCATTAATCGCTGGAGCGGAAGTGCCCGGATGATGTGGCCTCCAATCTGTGAGTTGACACAGGCCAGCAAGGCGCAGTCGCTACGGGTGTTAGACATCGCGACGGGGGCGGGTGATGTCCCGATTGGGTTATGGCAGATGGCCCGCTGGGCTGGCTTCTCACTGCACATTGATGGTTGTGACCGCAGCCTCCGGGCAGTCACGCACGCCCAGGGACGTGCCCACCAGGCCATGGCTGATGTCGGTTTCTTCCAACTGGACGCCCTGACCGAGGACATCCCTCCTAGCTATGACGTGATAATCAGCTCCCTATTTTTGCATCACCTGACCAATGAACAAGCGGTGTCCCTACTGCGGCGGATGACCATGGCAGCCAGGCGCATGGTGTTAATCAACGATTTAGTCCGCCATGTGGCCAGTTTAACACTCGCGTATCTTGGGACCCGGTTGCTGTCCACCTCGAGCGTGGTACATCACGATGGTCCTCAATCGGTCTTGGCAGCCTACACCGTGGCTGAGGTGCACGCGATGGCCCGCAGTGCTGGGCTTGCAGGGGTGATGATCAGCCGGCACTGGCCGTATCGCTTTCGGCTGACCTGGAAGCGCGCATGACGGGTGTCAAACCGATCCCACCAACACGACCCATCGAACAGGCCGCTGAACAGGTCTGGGACGTGGTGATCGTAGGGGCTGGTCCTTCCGGAGCGCTCGCGGCCCGTGAGTTGGCGCGCTATGGGGTATCAGTCCTCCTGGTTGATAAGGCGGCATTTCCCCGTTGGAAGGTCTGTGGATCTTGTGTGAATGCCGCAGCGTTGGCCACGCTCGAGGCGGTGGGACTCGGCGAGCTGCCGAATCAGCTCGGCGCCCAGCCACTGCACGAACTACAGTTGGCGGCGGGGCGGCGGCGAGCCTCCCTCCCACTGCCGGGCGGTGTGGCCGTTTCCCGCGAGCGGTTTGATGCAGCACTCATCGAACATGCCATCCAGGCAGGGGCTGACTTCTTGCCGCACACCCACGCCCGGCTGGACCGCTCCGGAATCCCTACACGTCGTCTGACGCTTCGCCAGCGTGAGCAGGAGGTCACCGTCGAGGCACGCGTGGTGCTGGCCGCCGATGGCCTCGGTGGGCGGTTGGTGCAGCATGAGAAGGGTTTTGAGCTTTCTGTCAACAGCATGGCACGATTCGGTGCCAGCACGATCGTTGACACAGCGCCGAGCACCTATGACCGTGAAACAATCGTCATGGCCTGCGGGAACGGCGGATACGTGGGTCTCGTGCGGCTGGAGGATGGGCGGTTGAACATTGCCGCGGCTTTTGATCCGTCGTTCGTCAGGCAAACGGGGGGACCGGGCGAGGCCGCAACGACAGTTCTGGCACACACTGGTTTGCCACCGGTGAGGGGATTGAGTAAGTCATCGTGGGGTGGCACGCCAGCGCTGACCTGCCGTCTGTCGCGTCTGGTCACCGATCGTTTGTTCGTCATCGGCGACGCCGCTGGCTACATCGAGCCGTTCACCGGAGAGGGGATCGCGTGGGCGCTGACGACCGGAGTGTCGGTGGTCCCGTTTGCGTTGAAGGCCGTTCAACAATGGATCCCATCGTTGACAGATCAATGGACGGAACATTACCACCACCTTCTCGGATCACGGCAAAGCGCCTGTCGGCAAGTGACCTGGCTACTGAGACATCCAACGCTGACACGGGCAACGGTCGGTGTGCTGTCCCTGGTTCCCCAACTAACGGCCCCCCTCGTCCACTCCATTAACACCGCATGAGTTTAACCATTCTGGGAATCGGAACGGCTCTCCCGCGACGTTCGATGGCTCAAGCCGATGCCGTTGAGCTGGCCAAGGCTATCTGCTGTCAAACCGAGTCGCAGGTCCGGCTTCTGCCCGCATTGTACCGTCGCACGCACGTCCAGAGGCGCAGCAGCGTCCTCCTCGAGGGGTCAAACGGCGGGGTCATGGGGCAATCGTTCTTCCCTCCAGCCGAGGGAGCGGCCGATCGTGGCCCGACCACAGGCCAGCGCATGCAGCGCTATGCCAAGGACGCTGCCCCATTGGCGCTGGCCGCGGCGCAGCGAGCGCTAGGCGAGTCTCACGTTGAAGGGCCGCAGATCACCCACTTGATCACTGTTTCGTGTACTGGGTTCGCTGCACCGGGAGTGGATATCGCGCTCATCAAGAAGTTAAGTCTCCCCCCTACCGTTGGCCGGACGCATGTGGGGTTCATGGGGTGTCACGGGGCCCTGAACGGCCTGCGGGTGGCGTCGGCTTTGGTGAACGCTGACCCCAACGCCCGGGTGCTCCTGTGTGCCATTGAGCTGTGCAGTTTGCATTTCCACTATCGCTGGGACCCTGACAAGATCGTCGCCAATGCGTTGTTCGCGGATGGGGCCGCAGCCCTGGTGGCTGTCTCCGCTGCCGCTCGACCGTCCCCGGAGGCTTGGCAGGTGGTGGCTACCGGCTCCTGCCTCTTCCCTGATTCCGAGGATGCGATCACCTGGCAGATCGGCGATCATGGGTTTGAGATGACGCTCTCGGCACGTGTCCCCGCCCTTATCGCTACGCACCTACAACCCTGGATTGAAGGCTGGTTGGAAGAACACAGCCTGACATTGGCCCAGATCCCTTCCTGGGCCGTCCATCCCGGTGGGCCACGTCTCCTGGACACCGTCTCGGCGTGCCTAGGACTGTCAGGCGATGCAACCGCCACTTCACGTGAGGTGCTCGCCGAATGCGGTAACATGTCTTCTCCCACCGTCCTATTTATCCTTGAAAGACTGCGCCAGAGGAAGGCCCCGCGTCCCTGTGTGGCGCTGGCCTTCGGCCCAGGTCTCGTCGCCGAAGCCGCCTTGTTCAGTTAAAGGCTCCATACCAACATCATGATTTCCGTGATCATACCAACGCTGAATGAAGAGAAACACCTCCCCTCAACCCTGGCGGCGATTTGTGGGCAGTTGGGGTCCTTTGAAGTGATCGTCTCAGACGGGCAGAGTGAGGATAGGACCTGCCATATCGCGCAGCAATTTGACAGGGTGACCGTGATTTGTGGTTCCCCTGGGCGGGGCAGACAGATGAACCGGGGCGCCCGCCAAGCCACAGGAGAGTTTCTCCTTTTCCTCCACGCTGACACCATGCTCCCCGCCGGAACCATTCAACAACTGGAATCCTTGGAGGCAGAAACGTCCTGTCTGGCCGGTGGTTTTCACCACCGGTTTGATGACAGTCATTGGGCGTTGCGGCTGCTGTATGCCCTAACCATCTTCATCGCTTATAACTGGTTCCCCAAGGGGGTGGGTGAAAAGGCCTTATTTTTCCGACCTTACCGTTAACCCAAGTCCTGCCTTGGCCTGGCTCATAAACTCCTGGAATTCCTTTTGTAAGGCACGAACCGGTACAGGAAACGGAAAAACCTTCCAGCCGATTTCCCGGATCGCTCGCCGAATCAACCGTTCCCAATGGTCGGCCAACTGACTAATCCTCCGACGCTCCGAGGAGGCCATCGGTCTTACCCGTTGTTGCAGAGCCACCTGACCAAAACCGACATGCCCGGCCTCTTCCCGCATGATCTGCTTGAGCGTCGCCTGACCAGCGGGCCATTGTTTGGCACACCCTGGATAGCTCTTTTCAAATAAAATCGAGGCTAACCCTTCCAACAAGAGATAGAGGCCGATCATGGCCTCTATCTGTTGATGGCTCAACGCACAATTCGTGACTTCCTTACCAAATTGTTGCAGGGAGCGACTGATATGCCCCAGGTGGGAGACATATGTCTGACCGGTCATTTCCTTGTAAAGCTTTTCAAAAAAGCGGTGGTGCTGGTTTTCCTCCTGAGCTTGATGACCGGCATAGCGTGCGAGCGTCTGATCGTCAAAGCGAGAAAAGAACTGGGTCACCTGAAAAGAGAGGGCTTCTCCCCAAATGATATGAAGAAGCACTTTGACGAGGGCGCGCTTGCCGAAGGGAGGCAAACGGTCGAGCGCAGGCCGCGCGAGGGGGTAGGTTAACGGCACCGTTTGACTCCATATCCGAAGTAAGCCAGGTTGGTCACTCTGGTTGATCGTTCAAGCGCCAGTCATAGGGAAGAAAAGAAATCGGCTTCTGATCCAGGGCGCGAGCTTTCTCAGGTGGAATATACATGCGAATAAACTCCCGCAGACCTCCTTTGGCCATTCCCTGATGCACACGAACCCATTGCACAAAGTCACTCTTATAGAACTTAAAAATAGAAGAGAGGCGTATCGCCTGACCAGCGATGTTTAGATTCCGCGGCTCTGACAAAAACCCGACGGTTAATTGGTCGAGGTCTCTGGACAACGTCGTCCCGTTCAAAGATTTCTGCGGCAGGCGCGGGCAACTTTGGGAGGCGCAATTCAACACAAAATGAACCCGTGGGTCTCCATACCGTTTACGAATCACTCTATTCTCTAAGGTATAGAGCGTCATGGGTTTTCCTCCTAGGACATACCGAAACCGCAAGAAAAATCCAAACGGTGGTTTCACATCGCGGACACTTTTTAACGGATACCGAGCGATGACCCCTTTCAAGACGCAGGCGTTGTACGCGTTAATCCAGTAGGCCAACTCCGCCTCACGGTCGGGGAAAAGCGTCGGAGAGGACTCCGGACTGTGTTGAGCCAGTGCGGAAAGATAGTCCTCTAGATCCTGGGGATGGGACTTTAACGCAGTGTAATCAACATGTCCC
>JACPXA010000049.1 GCA_016196785.1 Elusimicrobiota bacterium | reverse complement strand
CTGCATTACTGCGTGGCCAATATGCCGGGGGCCTACGCGTACACCTCCACCTTGGCGATGTGTAACGCCACGCTCCCATACGCGGTACGGCTCGCGACCCTGGGTGTCAGCCAGGCAGCGAAGGCAGACCCAGCGTTGGCGAACGGCATCAATACCATGGACGGCGCCGTGACCTGCTCGGCGGTCGCGGAGGCGCAGGGTCTCCCATTCCGTCCGCTCCGTGACCTCCAGTCGGAGGGACGGGGGTGATCGGGGCGGCATTCCTCGCGGGGTTGGTGACGTTCTTGAGCCCGTGTGTACTACCCTTGATCCCTTCGTACATCACGTATATCTCCGGCGTCTCGTTTGAGGAGCTGCGTGCGGGGATGGCGGGGCGAGCGCGCCGGCTGGCATTCACGCATTCGCTGGCGTTCATCCTGGGCTTCAGCCTGGTGTTCATCGCCCTCGGCTTGACCGCCACCGCGCTGGGCCAAACGCTCACGACGCATTACCGCTGGCTGACGCGCCTCGGGGGAGCCCTCATTGTTATCTTCGGCATTTTCTTAATGGGCCTTCTGAAACTCCCCTGGCTCCAACAAGAGAAACGGTTCCACTTCCGCGACAAACCCGCCGGATACTTGGGATCCCTCCTCGTTGGGGCGGCGTTTGCGGCTGGCTGGACTCCCTGTGTCGGGCCGATCCTCTCTACCATCCTGGTGATCGCCGCCGGTGAACAGACGGTGCGCAAGGGCGTGATTCTGCTTGGCGCCTATTCCCTGGGGTTAGCGCTGCCTTTTCTGCTCGCGTCGCTCGCGTTCTCCTGGTTCCTCGCGACCTACCAGCGGGTGCGTCGGTACCTCCGGTGGATTGAGGTGTTCGCTGGGGTGCTGTTAATCATCATTGGGATCTCGCTGCTCACCGATCAATTCACGCGTCTGACCAATAGCCTCCTGGCCATCTTCTCCCCCTGGACGCGGTGGCTGGGAACCTTAGGGACGTGACGGCGATTGAGGTCGTTCATCTCACGAAGCGCTTCCGGGTGCACCAGAAGGCGCCCGGCCTGCGCGGCGCGATTCGCGGGTTCTTCCATCGGGAGTACCGCGAGGTGCAGGCGGTGGAAGACCTCAGCTTCACCATCGCCCCGGGAGAGCTGGTCGGGTTCATCGGTCCAAACGGGGCAGGAAAAACCACGACGTTGAAGATGCTCTCCGGACTGCTCTACCCAACGGCCGGCAGGGTTACGGTCCTGGGGTATACCCCGTCAGACCGCCAGGCGGCGTTTCAAAAGCAGTTCACGATGGTGATGGGCCAGCGGAGCCAACTCTGGTGGGATTTGCCGGCGTGGGATTCCTTCCTCCTCAACAAAGAGATCTATGAGGTGCCAGACGAGGCGTTCCGCCGGATGGTCCAGGAACTCTCGGAGCTCCTTGAACTGGAAGGGCTCCTGGACATCCCGGTCAAGAAGCTCTCCCTGGGACAGCGGATGAAGGCGGAGCTCGCCTGCTCGCTGTTACACCATCCGCAGGTGCTCTTCCTCGATGAGCCGACGTTGGGGCTCGATGTGGTGATGCAGCATAAGATCCGACAATTTATCACGGCCTACAACCGCACACACCGGGCAACGATCCTTCTGACTAGCCACAACATGGACGATGTCGCTGAGCTCTGTGAGCGGGTGATCATCATTGACCATGGACACCTGCTCTACGACGGCCGGCTGACCGAGCTCGTGAGCCGGTATGCTCCCCACAAGCTCATCAGCGTTGATTTTCACGCTCCCATCAACACCGAGGCGCTGGCGGCGTTGGGGCGCCTCGTTACTGCGAATGGCCTGCGGGCCCAGCTGGAAGTGCCCCGCGCGGAGGTCTCCGCCTGCGCCAGCACCCTCTTGGGCCGTTTCCCTGTCGCTGACCTGTCCATTGAAGAGCCGCCCATCGAGCGGGTCATTCGATCCATCTTCACGCATCAACCTGTGCCGCCGTCTCATGCTCAAGAAATATCGTCTGGCCTATAGCCTCGCCTGGCAGCGGGAGCTGGAGTACCGCTCGACGTTCCTGATGGAACGGGTGCGAAGCCTAACGCTCTTGGTGAGTTTTTACTTTCTCTGGACGACGCTGCTTGCGGGACGGGCCTCGTTCCTCCAGTACAGTTTGTCCCAGATCCTGACCTATGCCTTCGGGATGCATCTCCTCCGCGCCCTGGTGCTCTCTAGCCGGAGTTGGGAGGTCATCAGCGAGATCAACTCGGGACGGCTCTCTGCCTACCTGCTGCGTCCCATCAGCCACCTCGGGTATTGGATCACCCAAGACCTCGCAGACAAGACGATGAATCTGATCTCTGCGGTCCTCGAAATCCTGGTGCTGGTCACGGTGCTCCGGGCGATGCTCTATCTTCCGCACCGGCTGGTCACCTATCTCGCCTTTGGCCTGGCGATCCTCGGAGCGATGACGATCTATTTCCTCCTCAGCTACCTGGCGAGCGCGGCCGGGTTTTGGACGTCTGAGTCCGGCGGCCCCCGCTTCTGCTTCGAGCTTTTCCTCGAGTTCACCGCTGGGGCGTTCTTCCCGATTGATATCCTCCCACGTACCATACAAGCGCTGTTCTACGCGCTTCCCTCCCCTTACCTCGTGTTTTTCCCGCTGAATGTCTGGCTCGAACGCCTCCCGCCACAAGCCATCGTCCAGGGATTGGCCATGCAGGTCGTGTGGGTTGCGGCGCTCGCCTGGCTGGTGAAAGTCGTCTGGCGTCGCGGCCTCCGCCTCTACGGCGCCGAAGGCGGATAGAGGAGGCGGGTCAGGTTAGACGTGCCCACCTCCTCCGGATTCTCGGGGGTACGTTCGAGAGGGAAACCAAGAATCATTTTAAGTCTTGACATTCTTGTGATATATCAAGTTTAATAGTGTTCGCTATGAAACGACATTCCCTCACAGACCTTCTTAAAGAGCTCCGGAAGAAACTCGGCATGAGCCAACAAGCGATCGCTTCTGCTTTAAAAATTTCTTTCCCAACGTACAACCGTTGGGAGAACGGCAAGACCCAGCCCGATCAGATGGCGCTCCATATGATAGAGCAATTTGTTAAGAGCAAGAGGAATAAAGTCGGAGATCTTTATGAGCGTTACTTTAAGAGCGGCGTAACATTAACGATTGATCGGTCAAAGCGAATCAAGGGCGAACGGGCGGACGAGTGGGAACCGGCATCTGTTGCCGCCAACGTGATGGATATTAAGTCCATGGAGGGGATGCTTTGGAAAGCCGCTTGCTCAATCCGTGGAGAAAAGGATGCGCCTAAGTTCAAGGACTACATTCTTCCGCTGGTCTTCATCAAGAGGTTATCTGATGTCTTTGAAGACGAGATGAACCGCCTGGCAGGAATCTATGGAAGTGACCGCATGGCGCGCGAAGTCGTCGAAGCGGATCATAGCCTGGTCCGTTTTTACATTCCCGAAGAAGCCATCTGGGCCGTCATCAGTCGCCGAAGGACCTATGAATGGCCGGAAGGAAGGCGGCCAAAGACTCTTGGCGAACAGATCACCAGCGCCATCCGCACGATTACGCGGGCGAATTCCTCCCTGCAAGGGGTCATCGACATTGTTGATTACAACGAGACGCGTAACGGTGAGCGGGAAATCAGCGAGGAAGCGCTTGAGCGCCTTGTAGAAACGTTAAGCGATCCGCGTTATCGAATGGGCCTCAAAGATGTGGAGTCGGATTTTCTTGGTCGCGCTTACGAATATCTCCTGCGCAAATTTGCGGAAGGGCAGGGCCAGAGCGCTGGCGAATTCTTTACGCCCCAATAGGTCGCCTGGCTCATGGCCTATATCATGGAGCCGAAGCAAGGGGAGGAGGTGCACGATCCCTGCTGCGGTTCTGGGGGTCTTCTGGTCAAATGCCAGCTCGCCCTGGGCAAGCGCGAAAAAGAAGTTCGCCGGCCTCTCCGCCTCTACGGCCAGGAACTTACGGGGTCCAGCTTCGCCATCGCACGGATGAATATGGTGCTGCATGATATGGATGGGGAGATCGTCCGCGGCAATACGATGACAAACCCCAAGTTCCTCTCCGGCTCACGTCTCAAGCAGTTCGAGGTGGTCGTCACCAACCCGATGTGGAACCAGGATAATTTCGATCCTGCAGTTTATGAGTCGGACCCCTTCGGCCGCTTCGAAGGGTGCGGTGGCTTCGCTCCCGGCTCGAGCGCGGACTGGGCTTGGCTTCAACACGTGCTCGCATCGCTTAAAGACCAGGGCCGCGCAGCCGTTGTCCTAGATACCGGCGCAGCGAGCCGCGGCAGCGGCAATCAGGGAGAGAATCGCGAGAAGATGATTCGACGGTGGTTTGTTGACAACGATCTGATAGAGGGCGTTGTATTACTGCCCGACAACCTCTTCTATAACACCACTGCCGCTGGCCTCATCGTCCTTTTGAACAAAGCCAAACCAGCAGATCGAAAGGGAAAGGTCCTTCTTGTTAACGCCAGCGCTGAATTTCAAAAGGGTCGTCCCAAGAATTTCATTCCGATGGAGGCCGTTCAGCGGATCGCTCAGGGGTTTAAGAATGGTCACGATATCGATCGATTTGTGAAGCTAGTCCCAATCGAAGAGATCGCTAAGAATGACTACAACCTTTCGCCTTCACGGTACATCGACAGTTCCATAAAGACAGAGCACCGTGATATCCAGACGATTCTTGATGATCTAACCAATTTAGACGCAGAGAATGCCGCGCTCGAAAAGGAGCTGGAGGGCATATTCCAAGGAATGGGCTACCGCTGGAAAGGACCCAGTCGATCATGAGCAAGTCTTTAACATCGCAAGTTGCGAGCTTAGACGATCAAATTGGAAGTCGTATTTACTTAATCCGCGGTCATCGCGTAATGCTTGATGCGGATCTTGCTTTTCTTTACGGCGTCAAAACAAAAGTCTTGATTCAAGCGGTCAAGCGTAATAACGAACGCTTCCCCCGGGATTTTATGTTCCAGCTGACGTCAGAAGATATTGCAATCTTGAGGTCACAATTTGTGACCTCAAGTTGGGGCGGCAGACGATACCTGCCCTATGCCTTTACCGAGCAAGGCGTCGCCATGCTTTCGAGCGTACTGAAGAGTCGCCAAGCGGCGTTAGTCAATATCGCCATTATGCGCGCCTTTGTGAAAGTTCGGGAAGTCTTAGCTACGCATAAAGACTGGCTGCAACGCCTCGATGCCATCGAGCGGAAGTTGACCTCCCATGACACCCTTCATCAGCAGCACGCCGAGGAAATCCGCGCCGTCTTCCACGCGATCCGCCAGCTCATGGCCCCGTCTCCCAAACGCTCCCGCCATATTGGATTCAAGGCATGACAACTCCTCCGACATCGCTTTCAGGTTCTTTTTTATCTCCCTCGCCCCCTGTGGGAAAGGGTGGGGGTGAGGGGGTCGCAGAATGGCAGGAATTTCCATTGGGCGACGCTCGTGTTGCGACGATTATCGTGGGCCAATCACCTGATTCCTCCACCTACAATACAGCCGGAATCGGACTTCCTTTCTACCAAGGTAAGGCGGATTTCGGGTTGAGAAATCCTATACCCACTAAAT
>JACPXA010000048.1 GCA_016196785.1 Elusimicrobiota bacterium | reverse complement strand
CAATTGTTCATGCAATCTTAATCTCCCACTGGTAGACTAAAGAGCATGAACATGACCCTCTCGCGCTGGCTCCGGCCAACGGCCGCCATCATGGCGGTTGCTGTGTTCTATGCCCAGGTGGTGGCCCCCCCACTCCTGCAGGCTTCCTTTTGGGAGGAGCGCCGCCAAACTGTTCAAAGGTTGAGCTCATGCGAGATTGGAAAGTTAGCCAAGACGATTGGGCCGTATGCGACGATCCGGGAAGCCCACTTGGCACCGAGCCACCCCACCCCACTGATCATCCATATCCAGGACTTACACGGTCATTGGGAGGTTCAACGGAATATTGCCAAGGTCATTGAGGTCCTTCAACGAGAGACTGACCATCCACTCCTCATCGGGGTTGAAGGGGCGACGGGTGAATCGCTGCAAGATTTCTACCGGGTATTCCCTGATAAAGCCCTCAACCTCGATATCGCCGATTACTTCCTGAAAGAAGGCCTTATCACTGGGGCGGAGTATGCGGGGATGACCGCGGATCCTGCCCCGCTCCTCTGGGGTGTCGAGGACGCCAACCTCTACCGAGCTCATGTCCAGACCTATCGCCAGCTCCTCCCTGAGCAATCCAAACTCAAGGAAATGCTCTCTCAACTTAAAACGCAGCTGAAGCAGTGGAAGGAATCACACTATCCACCCTCGTTGAAGGCGCTCGATGCCCGGATGGAGGCCTATCACAGCAGCCGCTTGCCCTTGGGGCAATACGTGCAGTTCCTGGCAGCCCAATGGGACGTAACGTCAAAGGGTCCAAACGACAGTCACCCCCTCCCCTATCCCAACATTGCCCACTTTCTCCAAGCGCTCACGTTGGAACCGTCGCTTGACTTCGCCCATGTCAGTAGAGGACAAGAACGTTTCCGTCAATACGTGGACCTCGTGGGGGGTCTCAAAACCCACACGCTCTTTGATGAGCTCGATCAACTGTAAGATGCGGTAGTGGAACGGACTGCGACTGACTCAACGCAGCGCGCGCTTCACCAACTTACGAAACACCTCTCCCTCGTTGAAAAACTGGTGACCCAACGCCTCGGTCACCAGGAATGGGCTTATTACCAAACCCATCGGGCGGAGATCCGCCAACTTCCCCAGCGACTCCAAGAACTGTGTACTGAAGTTGGGGGGCTTCAGGACTTCCCATCCCTGGTCATGGAGTTTGAACAGTTCTACACCCTGGCAAGCCACCGTGACCACACGTTATTAAAGAATTTTCTCAGGAAACTTGTAGAAAGCAAAGATCCACAAGCCCTTGTAGTAACTGGAGGATTCCATACCCAGGGAGTGACTGAACGCCTGCGGAGGGAAGGGTTCTCCTATGTGGTTTTCCCCAAGAGCTGAGGACATTTTCCACCATCAATCTCCAAAAAGCCTCTGCTTTGGCACAGCTCGCTTTTGTCTTCCAAACAATCAAAGGACTCCCCGAAACTCAACGGCTGGCGGCTCGCGCCTTGTCATCACGTTCCTCCTTACCGTTCGATCCTTATGCGTTCCGGGTCATAGACGCCGATCTCACAGATGCCCACTTTTTGAGGAATGCCTTGTTGCAAACCCCGCACTCCGTATTGGCGCTGACGGCCTATGATCTGGACAGAACCGCCTCCCTCCCTTCCGCCGCTTCTCAGCCCCTACTCTCCGCAGCTTTCCCTCGGAGTCATCTAAAGATTGACCTTCGAAAAGGGCCCCAGCCACTGGGCGATGGCGGTGGCGACCTGACCCCGAGGTCAGACGGCATCTCCCACACCATCCTCGTCCTGCTACTCTCAGCTCTCGGAGTGCTGGGCCTGCTTTCAGCCTTGGATGCTAGTCTTCTCCCAGTGGTCTCAGCGATGGTCCTGACCAAGGACATGGAACGGCACTTCGAAGACCGATTGGCAAGGCGAGGGGTTATGGGGATGACATCCAAAAAGCCTGGAATTAAGTTGCTGAGAGCGATCTATGGACTGGAAGGAGATCGGATTCTTCGAGACCAGCTTCTATCGGCCAGGACCCACAACTTGGAGTTTTTGGCTGACCTCGTCGCTCCCATGTTGAAGGGGATCTACCCCGAAGGCCTTGAAGATCCCGTGTTAATCTTATTTCTCTGGAGCTTGGGAGTTGCGCCACCAGACAAGCACGAGGCGCTGCTGCGGTTGATGCACTACTCCTATGACCGGATAGAACCGTATCCTCCATACCAGCCGCTAGATGGCTTGCGAATCGGGCAACTGTACCTCTTCAAGCCAGGGAAAGATTTGACACACGTCCCCACCGTCTATGTCTTCGACGGCGAGGTCACTGATCCCACGCGAGGTGAGCTATACGACTTCACCCATCTGGGGAGTTCCCCAAACCCTCGTTGGATGCTCTCTCCCAACGACCTGATAAGGAAAATCTCACAAGGCCAATTATTTTCCCTTAAAGCCATCCCTGTCCAGCGACAACACGATGAGAAAGAGGAGGGACCCCCCCCGCAGGTGTTGGAACTAGGAGGCCGTAAAGAAATTGCCGATACCCTGGAGGCTGCCTATAAAGAAATCAACACGTGGTGGGACGAACGGGACATCGCTCAACTGAAAAACCAATTGGTCAACCTGAGAACATCTCCCTCTCTCCACAGTAATATCATCGAAGACTATGTGATGTTGGTGTTAAACCGCATCGCGTCCGATCGAAACGTACCTGACACCAAACGGCAAGAGGCCGCTATCACCGCCTTGGAATACTGGTTGAAGGTGATGATTTCCCCAGATGTGAAACGCACCATCAAGACAATCCTCACCAAACTACAGGGTGAGGCCGCCTCCGCTTATGTCACCAGGTTGCTCCAACCGCTCGGGGAGCAACTGATCAAGTCGTTGGATCCTCTTGGGATTAAGCGCTCTAAGCGGCCCACGAAGAAGACTGGGGGGCCGTTTGTCTCCAGCCCCTTTGAGGAGGCGTTAACCGTGGGCGACGAGGCAAAGCGAAAAGAGGCAGAGAGATTCCTTCGCCTGCTGGACTGGAAGATGGTTGGGGACGACCAGGTCACCCAATTGACATCATCGGTGATTATGGGGATTGAACACCTGCGGAACATCGCGGCCCAGCAACGCCCTGCGTTGGAACAGCGTGTGGGCTCCGCGCTTCGGGCCCTCATCTCCTTATTCTATCGGTCTGACATGGGGGAACAGCAGTTAGAAGGCTTAAAGACCGAGCTCAAACGACGACATCTCACAGACGTCCCTACCCAACTGACAGTTATGCTTGAGAACGCTGGGGAACGCTTGCGAGGGTTGAAACAAATTTCCAAAGCGACCCCCGAGTGGTGGTTAGCGTACCATCGCATGATGTGGAATCAGATGCCACCGGCAGTCGTATCCGCTCCGAAGGAAGCGCTACGCCAGGCCACCACGCAAAGGGGAAAGACTAACGCGTGGCTCTCTTTCGACCTGCCGCTAGGAGAGTGGCTGCTGCCGAATCCATTCAAGGCGGTTTTCTTCAGTTTTGATCCCTGGATGATGGTGCAAGTCGTCTTCTTTCTGGCGAACGTCTTATTAGTCATTCCTCTGATGGTCCAGGGGGAAGACCCCCCAGGACCAAAAAGAGTGACAAAGAAGCAACTAGCTGCAACCCTCGACGGATTAGAAAAGGATCTGACTGGCCTGATCAGCCCTACCATCGGACAAGTGGTTCCTCCGAACCTTGCCGCTCCCAAATTCCTACAACAACCAGGCGCAACACGACACGATTTAAAAAACCTCCTCAATAGGCTGAACGACCAAGAAAAGCGATACCCGTTTCTCGTACAGCTCTTCGGGCGTGCCATTCAGCCAAGGCAACCCCCAGGGAAGAAGGATTCCACGGCCAACGGGTTTATCTTTTTATCACTCTCCCTACAGGGATGGGGACTGGGCATTTTCCTGACGGGATTCACTATTGGGTTAGGAGCAGTTGCGATTCGGAAGATGATCCGCTGGTATCAAGCACGGGAGGTCCGTCGTCAAGAGATGGCCCCATACATCTTCCCGCTGGCCAAGGCCATTGACGACTACTTCAAGACCCACCACGATGAAGAGCCGGAGCTTATTATTCATTTGACCCCTGCAGCAGAACTTGTAGATGCCTATCTCAATGACCCAGGAGCGACCCCAGTAGATGAGGCGGGACACCCGCTCGAAGAACCGCTCGTTGAGACAATCGGTTATTACTCGTTCCGCTTCACAAAACGGATCCCATGGGATCAGATGCCCCCAGGAATGGTGATTCAACTCAAGTTACTAGCCACACGGTTGATAGCCTTCGGTATTGATATTTGGTGGAGAAGGCCGCCGGCAGAAACCCAATGGACCTTTTCGCCGGAGGCGCGAACAAAGATTCTCACCCGGGTGTTTCGTGATCTCGCTTTTAAGCGAGGAAAATGGCGGACTTTTCTGAAACCGTCCCGGGGGCATTCGATTTTTCTACTCATGGGCATCCCGCTGTCATTCTATGTGCTGTTGCATATGGGCTATGCGGGGTGGGTAGAAGGGGGGCAAGCGTTGGTTGATCCCCAAGGGTTGCTCGGCCCACTCGCTGGTTATTACGACCAGCAATTCCCTATTGCTCCCTCGAAACATCTGGACCTAGCAGCCCTGTTGGGATGGGGGACCACACCGACCGCAGGAGTCATCCCACCAGTGAGGGGCGTGCTCGAGGTACACCAGCAATACCTCAGCCGCCTGAGAGTTCTGAAGTCGCAGTTGTAGCCACCCGTTCATTGCCTGAGTCGAGGATTTGTGGTAAAATCCTGTGGATTATGAAAATATTGCAGATTGGCGCCGGGAATTTTGGCAGGAAGCATCTCCGGGTGTGGCAGGGACTCCGGCAAGATGTATACGTGGCTGATAAGGAGGCAGGGTGCCGGGCATGGTGCTTGCGTAACGGGTTCGCGGCTGACCGCATCACCGCGGAGTTTGAACAATTCCTGCCGTTCGTTCAGGCGGTGGATATTGTCACCCCGGCGGATACCCATGGAGTCATCGGGCGACGGTGCCTGGCCGCCGGCAAACATGCCTTTATCGAAAAGCCCCTTGCGGCTGCCCTCAAAGAGGGGAAAGCCCTCGTCCAACTCGCTGGGGCCAAGCGTCTGGTCCTTCAAGTCGGACATATCTTTCGGTATCATCCCTGCACGACCTTTTTGAAACGCGCCCTCAGCCGACGGAGCCTGGGGGATGTCCGCTACATCTTTGGCCACTTTATGGGGTTCAAACGGATGCGCAGCGATGTGGGGGTGACGCATACTGATTCGATCCATTATATTGACGCGATCAACTACCTCCTGGGTGAATCGCCCCAGCGCGTCCTCTCGGTGCAACGCGACTGTATTGACCGAGGGATGGAGGACCTCTCGGTGACGTTCCTCTTTTATCGGACCACGCTCGCGCAGATTGAGTCGGGCTATCATGCCCCGGACCAGTGGAGGGACCTCACGGTGGTAGGATCCAGGCGCACCGTGGCGGTCAACTTCGCCCAGAACGAGGTGCGGGTGTTCCATAATCGGTTTGTCAAAAAGAACGGCAAGGTCCTGGCGCTTCACAATGGGATTGAACGGCCCGCCATCCCCAGCGGGGAACCCTTGCGACTTGAGCTGGAGGCATTCCTTCAAGCGATCCAGGGGCGCCACCGCCCCATCGCCGATGGAGCCGCCGGGGTCGAGGCGTTACGCGTGGTGGAAGCGGCCAAGCGTTCTGCCCAGTTAATGCGGGTGGTTCCTCTAAGATTAGGTGCCAGGCTAAAAAAGCCTGGGCACCTCATACTATGAAGGTCCCGCTGTCTCGCCCGTATGTGGATGAGGCGATGCGCCGGGCGGTCCTGTCGGTCCTGGACTCCGGGAAATATATCCTGGGTGAACAGTGTCGGCTGTTCGAGCAGGAGTTCGCGGCCTTTGTGGGCACCCGAGAAGCTGTCCTGACCAATTCAGGCACGTCGGCGATCTTTCTCTCGCTGGTCGCGTTGGGGGTCAAACCGGGCGATGAGATCATCGTCCCATCACTGACCGCATTCCCCACCGTTGAACCGATACTCCATATTGGCGCAACCCCGGTGTTCGCCGAAGTGGATGACTGGTTCACCATTGATCCAACCCATGTGGAATCTCTCATTACCCCCCGCACTGTTGGTCTTATCGCGGTCCACCTCTATGGTCACCCTGTCCAGGTCAGCCGGTTGAAAGCCATCGCGGGACGCCATCATCTCTTCTTCCTGGAAGACGCCTGCCAGAGCCATGGTGCGCTCTTCAACGGACGGCCTTGCGGAGGTCTTGGGACCGTGGGGTGTTTCTCGTTTTATCCGTCGAAAAATCTGATGGTGGGCGGGGACGGGGGAATGGTAGTAACCAATGATCCCCAAACCGCCGACACGGTCCGTCGGTTGCGGAATCACGGTCGGAAAACGCGGTATGAACATGAGCTGATCGGGTACAACCTCCGATTCAACGAGATGCAGGCGGCCATCGGTCGCATCCAGCTCCAACACCTCCAGGAATTTGTCCAACGCCGCCGTCAGCGGGCGGCTCGGTATCGCGAGTGGATCGCCGACGCGCCCCTTCTCCTCCCTAAGGAAGCCCCGGGTGCCACCCACGCCTACCACCTCTTTGTGGTGCAAACTCCCGAACGCGACGCCCTGAAGGCGTTCCTCCAAGATGCGGGGGTGAGCACGGAAATCCACTACCCGATCCCCTGCCATCGGCAACCTGCCCTCAACAATCGCTTTCCTTCGGGGTTGCTTCCGCATACCGAGCGGGTGTGTCAGGAGATCCTTTCCCTCCCCATGTTCCCAACCCTGACCGATGAGGAGTTGACATATGTCTGTCGATCGCTACAACGATTCTTTGAGCAACAAACCGCGACGTCTGCCCCTACCGTTCTTGCTGCTTGCGACGCCTCACCCAAATCTTCACAGAAGCGAGACGGTCACCCTCACCCCCACCCTCTCCCCTCGAGGGAGAGGGATCAAGGGTGAGGGGGTTGCCCCACTGCCCCGTTGACAACCACGCCAGAGCTGAGCATCGTCATTCCTGTCTTTAACGAGGAAGGCAACCTCGAACGGTTGGCTCAGAAGCTCGGTGAAGTCCTGGCCGGGATTCAGAAATCCTATGAACTCATCTTCGTGGATGACGGGAGCACCGACCGCAGTTTCTCGATCCTCCGAACCCTCGCCGGGCACGATCCTCGGATCCGGGTCTTGCGGTTCCAGGCGAATCGCGGGGAGACCGCCGCGACCGACGCGGGGTTGAAGGCCGCCCGGGGAACCGCGATTGTCACCATCGATGCGGACCTGCAGCATGACCCCGAAGACCTGCCTACCCTGCTGGCGGCATTACCCGGGGCCGATCTCGTCTGCGGCATTCGTGCGAAGTACCGGGACACCTGGCTTCGTCATCTCTCTAGCCTGATTGGAAACACTGTTCGCCGCTGGGCAATTAAGGACACCATCCTGGACATTGGGTGTACCTTTCGAGCGTACCGCAGGGAGTGTCTGCAAGGGTTGCAACTCTACAAGGGACTTCATCGGTTTATCCCCGCCCTCTTAGCCTTACAGGGGTACCGCGTCAAACAGGTCCCGGTCCGCCATCATCCCCGCTATGCGGGGAAAGCCAAGTACGGGGTCTGGAACCGGATCTTTTCTGCCAGCTATGACCTGTTGGCGGTCCGATGGATGCAGCGACGTCGTCTCGATTACACCATCGCGGAGCGAATCAACTAAGATGAATACTGGCACGGTGTGGCTTGGGCTGGGGTTTTTGGCCCAGGGGATGTTTACCCTGCGGTTTTTCATCCAGTGGATCGTTTCTGAGCGCCGCAAGGAAAGCCATGTTCCTCATCCTCACCCCTTCGACTACGCTCAGGGCTGGCTTCTCCCCCAAAGGGAGAAGGGAAGTCGTTGAATCACTTCTGCTGCTGCTCCTCACGGGATGGTTGTTTGGCTACCGCCTTGGGGCGTTAGGGTTCTGGAACAAGCACACGGAGTCCCGACGAGCCGAGGTTGCCCGAGAGATGGTGGTCAGCGGGGATTGGGTCGTCCCCCACCTGAATGGGAAGGTCTTTCCGACGAAGCCACCGCTCGCCTACTGGCTTATGGCTCTCAGCTTTCGATGGACCGACCGGGTGGATGAATGGGCCGCCCGGCTTCCCTCCGCCATCTGCGGTTGGCTCACGGTGTTCGTCACGTACGGCATCGGCCGTCGTTTGTGGGGATCAGGAGCCGGCTTATTCTCTGGGACGTTCCTGGCCACTGGCGTATTGTTCCAATGGTACGCCCGATCCGCTGGGCTGGACATGGTGTTGACCTGTGCTACCACCCTGACCCTGTGGTGTTTTATCAATAGCCAGGTGATCGAAACCCAGAGACAGTCGAGGTGGATGATCCTCGGCGGCGTGTTTCTGGCACTGGCGACGTTGACGAAAGGACCTCTCGGCTTGAGTGTGCCTCTCCTGCCTATCGCTGGTTGGTTGGTGCTCGGCGGACGCCAGCGTCATCCCAGTCGGTTTAAGACATGGTTGTGGGCGTTACTCGCATTTGCCGTTGTGCTCGTCCCGTGGTGCGTCAGTATCCTCCAGCGTGCACCCAATATCTTTGAGGTTGCTTCTCAAGAAATTAGAGAAAATATAGTTAGGCCATTGACTTCCCAATATCAACATGGCTCCCATCATGAACCGTGGTATTACTACCTAGGAACGCTCGGAGCCTTCGCTCCCTGGAGCCTCTTCTTGCCAGCGGCGCTTTGGGAGTGGGGGAGTGCGGTTCGCGCTCGCGCTCAACGCCCAATGGATTCCGGTCTCTTGTTTGTCTGGTTGTGGTTTGGATTAAACCTTATCGTGTTTTCACTGGCCCCTCAGAAAAAACCGTATGCGCCGCGTGGCTCCTGATACGCGACCGCCTGACCGCCGTCGTGCCTGCGTTCATCGGGATGCTATGCGTGCTCCATCTCATCGGCATGACAGCGATGCTTCCCCTCGATGACCAGTACCGATCCAGAAAATCTTTTTTCCACACCGTGGCTGACATTGCCCACGAGCAGCCCGTGTACGCCTATCACTATGGCGGGTATGACGCCCCGTTCTACCTTCAGCGGATTGTGCCCTTTCTAGAGTCTCCAGAGACGCTTCAGGCGACGCTGAACCGCCCGGAACGCTGCTTTGTCATCATCCCTGAACAGGCCTATGTCGAGCATCCCGCACACGGTATGGTGACTGTCCTTGACCAGACATGGATCGCGCCAGCGGGGTTCCACGGCCGCCAACGACTCTTATTGGTGTCAAACCAGTGAGAGGAAGGTCCTGGATTGTGGGAGCGAGCCTCCTCGTCACGGTAACGACCGTCGGGGTGGTTTCGTACGGAGCGGCCCCCTTTCCCCGACCGCGCGGATGGGTGAGCGACCTCGCCAAGGTCCTGGATGCACCCACCCAGGCGCGTCTGGAAACGTTATTCAGTGAACTCGAACAAAAAACCGGCGATGAAGTTGCCGTCGTGGTGGTCCCCTCCCTCGGTGGGGAATCGGTGGAACAGTATACCAACGATCTCTTCAAGGCGTGGGGCATCGGGAAAAAGGGGAGGGATAATGGGGCACTCCTCCTGGTGGCGTTCCAAGAGCGCCGGGTTCGGATTGAAACCGGTTATGGCGTGGAAGGAATTCTTCCCGATGGTCTCTGTGGCGAGATCATCCGAACCGCCATCATCCCCTCATTCAAACAGGGGCGCTACGCCGAAGGGGTCCTCCATGGTGCAATGGCTGTGGCCCAAGTGCTGGCTCAAGCGCGGGGGGTTCAACTCACTCACCTCCCACAGAGGGAACAACATGTGCTTCGGCGACAGCAGACGTGGTGGGCGCTCCTTTTCACATTCCTCCCATGGGTGTTGCTGCTAGGGCCAGTTGCCCTCTTGTTAGCCGCCCAAGGCAAGCGCGGGCAGCGGTATCGTGGGGGTTCTGGAAGCTGGTTGGGGCCGGGAGTTGGGTGGGGCGGTAGAAGCTGGGGAGGGGGTGGATTCTCCAGCAGTTTTGGAGGGTTTGGAGGGGGGTTAAGTGGTGGCGGGGGAGCTTCTGGCGGATGGTAAAGAGGTGATACTCCTATGAACCAGCAAGGTCGTGAATCAGTCGCCTGGGACACGGTAGCAAGGCCAGTCAGGGACTATGTGAATGAACTGCTCGCTGCCGATGGCAAGAATATCCAAGCGGTGGTGCTGTATGGGTCAGCCGCCCGGGGAGAGCACCATCCGCGGCACTCGGACTACAATCTACTGCTGGTTCTCCACCGCGTCACCCTGCCTGACCTGCTGGCGCTGGCGAAGCCAACAAAGGTCTGGATGAAGCATGGCAATCGGCCTCCGGTTCTCTGGACCTCGGCCGACCTCCGGGCGGCGGCGGATGTATTCTCGATCGAATTCTTCGACATGCGAGCGCATTACCAGGTGCTGCACGGGGAGGACCCCCTGAAAAACCTGCCATTGAATCCTCAACATCTGCAGTACCAATGCGAAAGTGAGCTCCACGGCAAACGGTTGAAACTGCTTCTGGAGTACATGGCTACGGAAGGACAGCCAGCCTTGGTCCTGTCCCTCATGGCCCGCTCGCTCTCGACATTTTTGCTCCTCTTTCGCAGCGTCCTCCGACTGCTGGGGGAGGACCCTCCCGGCCAAAGCGCCGCGGTGATAGACCGCTTAGGCGAGCACGTGCCATTCAACCGCCAGGTGTTCCATGAGGTGCTAAAGTTTCGCCAAGGGAGGCAGGCGCTGAAGGGGGAGACGGTGCAGAATATGATGGAACAGTATCTGGCCGGCGTCGCCCACATCATCGCCGCCATCCAGCATGACAAGGGTGTGGGGCTAAAGGAGGTAGGACAATGACTCGAAAGAGCGCAATAGTCTTAGGAATTCTCGGGGTCCTCGTCCTGGGATTCATCGGGACCTTGGTAAGGTCATACAACCGGTTGGTGACGCTGAATGAGTCCATCCCCGCGGCCTGGGCGCAGGTGGAGAATGTACTCCAGCGTCGGCACGATCTCATCCCTAATCTGGTGAACACCGTAAAGGGATATATGCAGCATGAGCAGAAGGTCTTTACCGACATCGCCGCGGCTCGCGCCAAGCTCGCAGGGGCGAGCCGGCTGGAAGACAAAGTGCAGGCCAGCGCGGCGTTGGAGGGGGCGTTGAGCCGGCTCCTCGTGATCGTCGAAAACTATCCCACCCTCAAGGCCAACGAGAATTTCTTAGTGCTGCAAGACGAGTTGGCGGGCACTGAGAACCGCATCGCCGTGGAACGCCGTCGGTACAATGAGGTCGTCCAGGCGTATAACATCACCATTCGGCGGTTCCCAACCGTCATGGTAGCGCGGTACTTCGGGTTTGGTCCGCGGAACGTGTATTTCCAGGTGGAGGAAGCTGCCAGGGCAGTTCCCAAAGTCACGTTCTAGGAAGACTTGTATCGGGGAACAGATTTTGGTACGCTAGTATTCACTAGGGGGGAGGATCATGCCCGTTCAGCAAGTCCCTATGGAGAAGCGCCAAGGGCCCCGAGTCGCGGTCAAGCTGCCGGTGCGCGTGAAGGTCTTTGGGGCGGTGGCAGACGAGGACGGTGAGCTGATCCAAGGATACACCCTCAACTTGAGTGAATTGGGCGTTGCCTTTGTCTTGCCGAAATTCTTCCCTGTGGGTTCCTTCCTCCAAGTCAGTATCGACCTGCCAACCCCGTTCACCACGATTCCCCTGAAAGGACAAGTCATCTGGGCGACCAAGCTGAACGTGTTCGCCATCAAACCCTCCGATATGGCCATCGGTGTGGGGTTCAATGATGTAGACGCCGATGACTTAACGACCCTCCACCGATTCATCCGACGGACCATCCGAAAGGGCGGACGCGCGCTCTAAAGAGCCTCCCACATGCTCACCGAACTGGTCGTCACGAAGATTCTCAAAGAAATCCAGGCCGATATCCATTCGGGGGCCACGGAGATCGCGCGGCAAGGCGCCCGGTGTCTTACCGTCTTTAGCGAGGACTGCATTGCCACGACACCCCAGGAATATTGGGAGAAACTCCTGGAGGTGGGTCGGACCTTGATCCAGTGCCAACCGAGCATGGCCTCCCTGTTTAATTTGGTCAACACAGTCCTTTTGGCCGTCAAACCCTTGAAGGACACCCCAGCGGAAGTCGCGGTGCTTCGCCAAACGACCCGCGAAACCGCGGAGCGTTTCACCACCGTTTCGCTCGCCGCGTTGGACCGCATCGCCCGCCATGGCCAAGGGCTCATCAGCTCCGGGGCGGTGGTCCTCACCCACAGCGCGTCGAGCTCCATCGCGGGGATCTTAAAGCTCGCCAAGCGAGAGGGGAAAGACCTTCAGGCCATCGTCACCGAATCGCGCCCGTTGTGTGAAGGACGGGAGCTGGCCCGGAACTTGGGTCAGGCCGGCATCCCCACCACCGTGATCATGGATGCGGCGATCCCTCAGTATGTCAAAACCGCGGATGTGGCCTTGGTGGGGGTGGATCGGCTCTCACAAGTTTCGTTTGTCAACAAGGTAGGAACCTTGGTGGTCGCCTTGGCGGCCCAAACCTATCAGGTCCCGTTTTATATCGCCTGTGAGCTGAACAAGTGTCTCCCCTCGGATTCCAGTCAATACCTTCCCACAGAGAGTGGGGCCGAGGAGCGGGTCCAAGAGGAGTGGGAAAACGTTCAGCTCGCCTACTCGTACTTTGAAGAGATCCCGACCACCTACGTGACCGGCATTATCACTGAGGAAGGCATCCTGTCAGTGAACGCCTTGGGCAAACGGGTTCGAGCTTTTCGCCTCTGCGAGGAACTCCAAGCACCAACCAAAGGATCCGAAAGAGAGGAACCACATCATGCCAATCGAACTCCTGAGTGACACTGACATCCAGCGCCAACTCACAACGCTCCAGGGGTGGGAACGCGTTGGTAAAGAGATTACGAAACGCTATAAATTTGCTGATTTTCGAGCGGCGTTGGCGTTCGTCAATCAAGTGGCCGATCTGGCCGAGGCCGCGGATCACCATCCCGACATCATTATTCGCTACAACCGGGTGACCCTGACGCTCTCGACCCACAGCGCTGGCGGGCTCACGGAGAACGATTTTCAGCTCGCCCACCAGATCGATCGGCTCGGGTAAATACACACCCCCCGCGAGGTCCCCCCTGGACATTACCTACTCCCACTCTCGATTGTCAACCTATGAAGGCTGCCCTCAGCGGTATAAGTTCCGGTACCTTGACCGCATCAAAACCGAGGAAGAATCGTTAGAGGCCTTTCTCGGGAAGCGAGTCCACGAGGCGTTGGAAAAACTCTACCGGGACTTGACGCTCACCAAGCTGAACTCGCTCGATGAGCTCTCGGCCCTCTTTGAAACCCAGTGGGAACGCGCGTGGCATGATCAGATTCGGAGCGTCCGGAAGGAGTTCACCCCAGGCCACTACTTCCAGCTTGGGATACGGTGTCTGAAGGACTACTACGAGACCTATACCCCGTTTAACCAAGGGACGACCTTGGGGCTCGAGGAACGAGTTGAGATTCAGTTCCAGAATGGGGAGCGGATCTTCCGGCTCCGAGGATACGTTGATCGCCTGACGGGGTTCCCCAACGGGGTCTACGAGATCCACGATTATAAAACCTCCTCCACCCTCCCTTCGCAATCGGAGATTGACCAAGACCCCCAGCTCGCGTTGTATCAACTGGGGCTCATGCAACGCTGGACGGATATCCGTGAGGTCCGATTGGTCTGGCACTACCTGGTTTTCAATAAGGAACTGACCTCAAGGAGAACCGTCACAGACCTGGAGGGCCTCCAGCGCCAAATCATCCAGCAGATCCATCAGATCGAGACCGATGCAATCTATACCCCGCGTCAAAGCGGGCTCTGCAACTGGTGTGAGTACCGCTCGATTTGCCCGCTCTGGAAACATGAGGCCCGGGTGGAGGCCTTGCCGATCAACGCCTACCTCGCCGAACCGGGTGTGCAGCTCGTCAAGCGCTACGCCCAGCTCGAGGCCCAGCAGGAAGAGCTCGCCCGGCAACTGAACCGCCTGGAGACGGAGCGGGCCCAACTTGATGAAGCGGTGCTCGCGTACGCCGATCGGGCAGGGGTGTCAGTCTTGAGTGGGGGGGATGACGAGCTCCGCATTGAAACGACCGATGAGGTAAAGGCCCCCACGAAACGTGAAAACCCTCAGGCGTGGATGCAACTCACGACCTTCCTGAAACACGCCGGCAAGTGGGAGGAGGTCTCCTACCTCAGTTGGCAGGCGCTGGCTCGCGTCCTGCGGCTTCGGCTCTGGGCGCCAGAACTTCTCCTCACCCTCTCCAAGTTCGTCTCACGCACGACCAAGCGCCAGGTGCGTTTGCTCCCCAAACGCCCAACCGCTGAGGGCCGGATCCGATCACCGTCTTAACGGCAGTAGCAGAACATCGTACCCTATTGCGGCTCTGTCTCCTCGGCGGCGCCGTAACAGTTGGTTTCGCGGGGTTAGCGTTCCCGCTCAAGCTGGGCGCAGCATTCCGGAAACCGCCACCCCCGCCGCCTCCACGATTCGAACGCTTCATGCGCGCCGCGTCGAAGGTGATGACGCACATCGAAGGGCACGCCGGACGGATTTATTTCCCGGCGATCGCGAGCGATCCGAACGCAGGGCCAACCTACGGGATCCTTCCGATCTGGCTGCGGACGAATGAGCGCGGACAAATTCTCCACCTCTTCGCTCCTTCGATCACGTACAATGCGATCTTCGGCCCGACCCCGACCTTCCGGTATTACTTCTACCCAACGGCGGAAAGCCGCCTCTTTGCGATCGTGTCGAGAGCGCTCCACAACGACTACCGAGCGGCTGTCCGTTACCGCGACAACGGGTTCCTCAATAGCCGCTGTACCATT
>JACPXA010000047.1 GCA_016196785.1 Elusimicrobiota bacterium | reverse complement strand
GGGATGGGTGGAGTGAACCCTTTTGGCTGAGCGGGGGAGAAACGGGTGACCGGAGCAATGAGATTTTGTTCGGACCACCCGGAGCCAGGAGACAGCGGCGGCGAAGCCAAAGTGGAGCGAGCCCCCAAGGCTAGCGTGTTCACGGAACCCACCCGCCCCCGGCTCCCTTCTACTCCTTGGATGGCGTGGCGGCGCTCCTCCCAAAATCCGGCTTGGGCGAGCGGCGGCGCTACCACCTGTGAATACAGCACGACCACCGCCATCGCGGCGGCCACCGGATGGCTCCATTGCCTGGGTGGGAATCGAGGCAGCTTAGTCTGCATGGTGAGGTCTCGCCAACGCGATACCTCAGTGTATCAGACCAAGATTACGGTTTCCTTAAGAAATGGTAAACGTCTTGTAAATCTTTGGGAGGGAAAACGCAAAAAGGCCCTCCCCCAGTTAGGGTGCTGGGGCAGGACCTCCTGCGGTTGGAAAAATGACGACTTAGGACGCTAGTGGTGAGACGGGTGGATTAGCGCCGTTTCATCTTGGCGCGCGAAACATCGCCCGCCTTATCCACGAAATAGAGATATCCCTTCTGCTTCTTCACGCCCACCTTGGTAACCTTCTCGGGCCTTCCGCCCTTCTTGCCACCACGGGCCATTTTTGCGCGGGAAATATCCCCATGCTTATCAATGAAGTAGAGGTATCCATCCGCACGTCTCACCCCTGCCTTCGCAACTTTCTCAGCCATGTCCTTTCACCTCCTTGCGCCGTCGAGCTTCCGACGGACGGCGCCCATTTTACTAAACCTTGTCCTCGGACGCAAGCGAAATCTTCGTCGGGCTTCCGTCAGCGCCGCGCGGCCTTCTGAGGGAGCTTCATCTCCAGCGGCAGCGCGCCATTCGTGATCTCTGATGAGGCGCGCTCAGGGTAAAAGTAGACCTTCCCCTCGTAGTTCTTGAGCAGGATGCCCTTCCGTGATTTGGAGATCACGTAGTCCGGCATGAGGGGAATCTTCCCCCCGCCTCCCGGTGCATCTATCACGAACGTTGGGACGGCGTAGCCGGTCGTGTGCCCGCGCAGCGCTTCGATGATCTTGATCCCGGTTGAGATCGGCGTGCGGAAGTGTTCCGACCCAGGGACAAGGTCACATTGGTAGATGTAGTAGGGACGCACCCGGATTTTCAAGAGCTCATGCATGAGCTTCATCATGATCGTCGGTTTGTCGTTGATCCCGCGCAGCAACACGGTTTGGCTTCCTAAGGGGATCCCCGCATCCGCCAGCCGCCCACACGCCCGATGGACCTCGGGCGTCACCTCCTTGGGATGGTTGAAATGGATGCTCATCCACAGGGGATGGTACTTCTTGAGCATCGCGCAGAGCTCTGGCGTCACCCGCTGAGGCAAGGTGACGGGGTAGCGGGTGCCCAAGCGGATAAATTCCACGTGGTCGATCGCTCGCAGCGTCGAGATGATCTGCTCCAAACGTTCATCCGACATCGTCAGCGGATCGCCCCCAGAGATCAACACATCGCGAATCTTCTTATTCCGCCGAATGTAGTCCATCGCCTGCTGGAACTCGTCTCCGCGCAGGACCCCGTACCCCCCGCCGACGATGCGCTTCCGGGTGCAATACCGACAGTACATCGCGCACACATCGTTCACGAGAAACAAGATCCGGTCAGGGTAGCGGTGCACGACACCCGGCGCGACGGTGTCCTGTTCCTCACCCAACGGATCCGCGAGGTCGTGCACGCTCGATTTCAACTCGTCCATGGTCGGGATGGTTTGCCGTCGGATCGGACAGGCCGGATCGTTTGGGTCCACGAGATCCGCCCAGTAGGGGGGAATGGCCATTCGAAAGCGTCCCTCGGAAAAGCTGACGGCGCGTTTTTCATCCACCGTGAGGTTCACCCACGGCTCTAATTGCGCTAAGGTCACAATGCGATGACTCATCTGCCACCGCCAATCGTGCCATCGCGGATCGGCTTTCATTCGCTCCCGAAAGGACACGTAGGCACGACCGTTGGACTTGGACACCTCAAGGGTAGGTTCTGACATGGGTTCTAAGCAACTCCTCCTTTCGACCCAGGGGCGCGCATAAGGTTGGTTGCCAGGCTAAAGCCTGACACCCGATACTATGATGTCGCCCCTCCGGCGGGGTCGTTCCGTTCTTTGGGTGGTTCGATACGTGAGAACAGCGGGATCTGAGGCTCGTCGCCTCGAGTGATCAACCGTTCCTTCAGCCAGGCATCAACGACGGATTTCGAAAAGCGGTATTGTCGGCCAATGCGTGAGGCGGGGATTTTTTTGTAGCGAATAAGGCTGTAAATCTTGGATTTGCCGAGGCCTAAGTAGGTGGCGAGTTCCCGAACATCCATGACCTCTTTAGAGGAAGGTTGCTGGGCCTCAGGCGGGTCTGGTTTCACCTTTTGCCAAAGAAGCGCAAGATTTTCCACCTTTTGCTATTTAGAGCATAACACCCCATTCATTATTTGTCAAGTATAAAATTTCCATCCAGCGATTTCTTTTGCTGTTGAGAGGTATCTAGTGGTTTCTAGGTAGTGATTGCGACGGTGATGGGTAGCCCGTAGCGCTTGCAGGCGGCGTGCAGAATGCGCAAGATGAGCGAATCATAGGATTGCCCAATGGCTCTGGCAATTTTCGGGAAGACGTCAATTTGTCCAAGGTTGGGAAGCGGGTTGCACTCCAAAAAGAAGGGGGTGCCTGTGCGATCCATGCGAATGTCTATCCGCGCCACGTCGCGGCACTCCAGCGCCTGAAACGCCTGGAGGGCAATGGTGCGGAGCTGTTGATCCACCGCGGGGCTGATGGGCGCCGGACAGAGATACTCGATCTCATTGGATTCTACGCGGGCATGGGTGTAAAACTCTTCGCCGAGGTCGGTCTGTCCGGCAATGGCGATCTGGACTGGCGGCAGCGCCTCGGGCGGGTCATTGCCAACGACCGCAACGGTAAATTCCTGCCCAACGATAAATTCCTCAACCAGCGCCGGCTGACGATAGGTGTCGAGCACCCAGCCGACGCGCGTCGCCAGTTGTTTCGGGGTCCGCACGACAGATTCTGGAGAGAGCCCTTTCGAGGTCCCCTCCTCACTGGGCTTCACAATGGCTGGGAACTTGAGCGCCGCTTGTGAGAGATCGTCCACGCGGCGAACCTCTAGAAAGCGAGGGGTGGGAACCCCATGAACGCTCACGATCTTTTTCGCAATCGTCTTATCCAGCGTCATGCCCATGGTCAGAGCGTCACTGGCGGTGAAGGGCTGACCAAACAACTCCAAGAGCATCGGGATCTGCGATTCGCGGTTCCGCCCGTCAAGCCCCTCGGCAATGTTGAAGACGATGTCCCACCGCTCACCGGCCGTGAGCCGTTGCAGGAGGTTGCGCACATGCCCGATCCGGGTCACCTCATGGCCTTCGGAACGCAGCGCCTCTTCAATCTCCTGCAGCGTAGTGCCTCCGTCGAACTCGTCGAACCGGTCCGGCAGATCGCCGGGCCGCAATTCGTAGTCAGCCTTCGCGTCGTAGGTAAACCCGATTCTCATGAGATGCCTCTAGGGGTATTCTACTTTTTTATATAATGGTTCCCAATGAATTCATTGCCGTTCATGGTGGCAGCGCTGTGCGTGCTGGCCATTGCCTACCGCTACTATAGCGCGTTCCTCGCGTCGAAAGTTGTCGCCTTAGACCCCCTCCGTCCAACCCCGGCCCACACCCTCTACGATGGCTCCAACTACTACCCGACCAACCGTTGGGTGCTCTTTGGCCATCACTTCGCCGCGATCACCGGCGCCGGTCCGCTCATTGGCCCGGTGCTGGCGGCGCAATTCGGGTTTTTGCCGGGTTTCCTCTGGCTGCTCATCGGGGTGGTCATCGCGGGTGCGGTGCAGGACTTCATTATCCTGTTCGCCTCCACCCGCCGAGGGGGGAAGTCGTTGGCGGAAATCGCGCGGCAAGAGATGGGACCGATGGCTGGGTTGATCACGGCGATCGCCATTCTCTTCATCATCATTGTGGCGTTGGCGGGGTTGGGATTGGCGGTGGTGAACGCCCTGCGGGAGAGTTCCTGGGGGGTGTTCACCATTGCCTGTAGTATCCCCTTAGCGCTGTTCATGGGGCTCTATATGTACCGCTTCCGCAAGGGGAAGATCGCCGAGGCCAGCACGATCGGGGTCATCGGACTGGTGTCCGCCGTCATCTTCGGCCGCTACATTCCACACACGGCGTTGGGTTCTTACTTAACCCTCAGCCATCAAGGGATCACTACTGCGATCGCCGGCTACGGCTTTATTGCCTCGATTCTTCCCGTGTGGCTGTTGTTGTGTCCCCGCGACTACCTCAGCTCGTACATGAAAATCGGGACCATCGGGTTTCTGATCCTTGGGTTATTGGCGGTGCATCCTCCTTTGCACCAACCGGTGTTGAGTGCCTTTGCCCATGGGGGAGGACCCATCATTCCGGGCAAGCTCTTTCCCTTTGTGTTCATCACGATCGCCTGTGGCGCTATCTCAGGGTTTCACGCGCTGGTCGGCTCCGGGACAACTCCCAAGATGATCAATAACGAGCTCGATATCCGGCCGATCGGCTATGGCGCGATGCTCATGGAAGGGTTGGTAGGGATCACCGCGTTGATCGCTACCGCGGCGCTGTATCCCGGGGATTATTTTGCCATCAACGTGCCACCTGCCAAATTCGCCGTCTTGGGCATGCAGACCGTCAACCTGCCAATGCTGGCCGAGCAGGTGGGCGAATCCGTAGCGGGCCGCACGGGCGGCGCGGTCTCGTTGGCGATCGGCATGGCACAGGTGTTTACCGCCTTGCCAGGGATGAAAGGGCTGATGTCGTACTGGTACCACTTCGCCATCATGTTCGAAGCCCTATTCATCCTGACGACCATTGATACCGGCACGCGGGTGGCGCGATTTATTGCGCAGGAATTCTTGGGAAAACTTTACAAACCCTTCGAAAAAACAGACTGGCTCCCCGGCAACATTCTCGCGAGCGCCGCGGTCGTCGGGGCGTGGGCCTATTTTATCTCGACCGGAAGCATCTCCACGATCTGGCCGATGTTCGGCGTGGCCAACCAACTGCTGGCAGTCATAGCCCTCTGCATTGGAACGATTGTGTTGCTCAATATGGGGAAGGCCCGCTATGCGTGGGTGACCGCCGTCCCGATGGTCTTCGTCGCCACCACCACGCTCACCGCCGGGTGGCAAAACATTTGGGATAACTTCCTCCCGTTAGCGAGGCAGCCTGGCCGCTGGTTTATCGGAACGCTTAATGCCACGTTGACCTTCATCATGATGAGTTGCGCTGTGCTCATGCTCCTCAGCTTCCTCCGGCACTGGCGCAAGTTTCTTGCCCCGGCTTCCGCGCTCCTCGCTTCGCAGGACGCTTAGCCGATAAGGATACACTGTCCCAAGAAATCCTTCGCGACAGGAGAAAATGCTATCGTGACCAAGGAGATGCTGAGCGGAGGAGCAAGGCGACCCATCCGGCGGTGGGTGGTGAGCGGGATATTCTCCAGCACCTGCCTGGTGGCCTGGGCCGCTGACTACGTTCCGGCTCACAATCCGGGTGCCCGGGAAGCCCTCCGGGACGTGTCATTTCAACCTGGCATCACCCATGTGGGTGGGAATTATCGCTTTACCGATCGCCACTACCTTCTGGAGGGAGCGACACGGGCCGAGCGGTTGGGGACCCAGGCCCTCTTTGTGTATCTCACATCGAATTTCCGCGCCGAGTATCCCGATCCTGGAACGGGTCTGTGGCCTCGGCAGGATCCGGTCTCGATGGTGAATCTCATCCAGACAAGACCCTACCAAATGCTCTTGAGCATGCCCTTCAAGACCTTTGTTTTGACAGGATTTAGTTTCGTTGACGCAGACAACGACTTCGAAAGCTTGGCTCCGGGGTGGGAACAACGAGTGGAAAATGAATGTTTTGAGCTGGCGAAGTATCTCCTCAAAACCTACAGCGGCCAGGGAAAGACGTTCATCTTAAAGAATCACGAAACCGATTGGCACTCGACCACCCGAACGAACCCCGATGGATCGTTCCCGGAGATCAACGAGCAGGAAGCAGACGTCATAAGAAAATGGTTTGCCGCCCGGCAAAGGGGTGTCAACCGCGCGCGGGCCTGGGCGCGAACGGAACGCCCACCCATCCAAGGGGTGGCGGTGTATCACGCCGCCGAAGTGAACTTGGTGGTGGAAGCCGGGGAAGGACGCCAGAGGGTTCTTAATCTGGTGATTGGGCGAATGCGCCGGCCCGATCCGGAGCCCGACATGGTGTCCTACTCCGCGCATGACTCTGTCACCACCGTTCCCCCGGAGGAGGCTTTTGACTCGGTGACGAAAGCGTTGCAATCAATTGATCAGTTCGCTCCCGACCCTCTTGGATTGAAGAGAAAACGCATTTTTATTTCTGAATTCGGCTTATACGAAAACGATCCGGAAGCGGGAGGCGGCGGTGATCCGGTTCAGAGGACTCAAGAAGTCTTGCGCGCGGCCGAAGGTTTTGGCCTTCCTTATGCGTTTCATTGGGAAATCTTTGACAATGAATGCCGGGATCCGCTCGATCCCAGCGGGGAGCGATGGGTTGGAGATATTGGTCCTGAAGGGGTCGCGATCGGTTTGGGGGAGCGCCGGCGCCCCTCTAACCGCCATTGTCGCGGCCTGTGGCTCATTCGTCCCGATGGTTCTGCCGGGGGGGCCCTTCGGCCGCTCCTCGACCGTTGGAATCCTTCCTGCCCGCTCCATGGTGTGGGGGACCTCAACTGTGATGGAACCATTGATCAACGGGATGCCGATCTGTTAGCGGACATGATCAGCGGGCGAGTTCCCTCGCAACTCGATGCCGACTTGAACGGCGACGGCCGCGTTGACATCCGCGATGTAACGGTCATCACTACCAACAGGACGAACAGGTGACAGTGTTCTTTGTTCTTGCACCCTTCTTAAGAAGTTATAATACAACCAATGCCTAAAGTGTTCGAATGGAGTGGCTACAAATTCTTCTTTTATTCGAATGAAGGCAATCCTCGTGAACCGTGTCATGTACACGTTCGAAAAGGAGAGAGAATCTCGAAATTTTGGCTGGAACCGATCGTTGCATTAGCGTGGTCCTATGAAATGTCCTCCAAGGAACTCAGCGCAATAGAGAAAACCGTCGAAGAAAAATCGAGCCTAATAAGGAGCAAATGGAATGAATTCTTTCAATCTTGATGCCGCTGTGGTAAATGTCTGGTTTGATGATCAGAATCTCTGGGCATCCCTCCATGATGGAAGACAGCTTTCTGTTCCGCTTGCTTATTTCCCAAGGCTCCTAAAGGCCACACCGGAACAAAGGAAGAAGTTTGAATTAAGCGGGGGCGGAACAGGCATCCACTGGGATGAGCTGGATGAGGATATCAGTGTGCCTGGGCTTCTGCTAGGTTGTGGCGACGCGACCTACCTTCGAAAAACGGCCTAAGAGAAACAGGTGTGCAACAGTGCAACAGGTGACGCAACAGGTGCGCAACAGGTGACAGAGAGTGGCAACAGGTGACCAACAGGTGACAGTGTTCACATTTCACATTTGCGGAAACAGGTGGCAGTGGCGGAGAGTTCACAAGAACAGGTGACAGTGTTCACATTTCACATTTGCGGAAACAGGTGGCAGTGGCGGAGAGGGCGGGATTCGAACCCGCGCACCGGGGTTTCCTCCGGTCTAGGAGTTTAGCAAACTCCCCCCTTCAACCACTTGGGTACCTCTCCAAACTTTTTTGCGAACGACTCGAAGATCCCCTCCATTGAAAGCAAAAGATGAACGTCGAAATATTTGACCGTGCAGGTTCCTAAGTAATCCCGCCGTTTCATTCTTCTGGTGGGACGGGTGATCGTTGGTTTATAAAACTGCTTCATCGGAATATCGAGCCGCTTACTCCAAAATCGGATGGCGCTATATAGATCATGAGTCGTGTGCAACTGTAGATGAGCGCGAACTCTAGTTGGATCTACCTCGAAACCATATTTCAATAGTTCCAAGAACGTTTTCACCAGCATAGAATCGCTGTTAGAGAACGCCACAAAATTACTCGATGGGTATTTCGATCCCTCGCACCAGTATAATAAGCTCGCGAGTAGTTTGGCATCGTTTCTCGTAATTCGAAGGTTGGCGACAAAGTGGCGATGGGCCGACCTATCAATCTGCTCCTGGGTCCGTGCATCTTGGAAGCGATGGTGACTTGAACAGATATCGCGAACCCAGCGGGAAATCGTCGTGTTGGGAATCCCAAACTTCTGCTCCAGGCGTCTTAAAGAGACCCCCTTCCTGCTATCTTGGCGAACCCTCTGGACGATACAGTCAGTATAGAATTTCATCGCTAGCGCCCCAGCAAACCGCCGCACTAGACCACTATGCGACCCCTCCTCGGATACATTCTACGAAAAAAATGGATCGGCTAGGTATCCCGTAATTCCCAATATTCGCTCTCCGCGATGAGATCGCGGGACGTCCTGACACGATCCAAAAAGACTCTGCCGTTGATATGGTCATATTCATGTTGAAATATTCGCGAGACAAAGCCGGTGAGTCTTTCCCTCACCTTTTGGCCTTCC
>JACPXA010000020.1 GCA_016196785.1 Elusimicrobiota bacterium | reverse complement strand
GTTCGTCCTTCTCTGCGCTCATCACGTCAATCCGCATTCCGCAATCCACAATCCGCAATCTCGTTGTTATTCCAACAGAATCTTCTCGGCCACATCTTCAAAGCTCTGCCGCGAGGTTTCGTAGAACTCATGCCATCGGCCCTTGGCCCAGATCTCGATGCGATTGGAGATCCCGACGATGACGACCTCCTGCTTCATCTGCGCAAAGTCCTTGAGATGCTTGGGAATCAATACCCGGCCCAAGCGATCGGGCGTGACTTCGCTCGCCCCGGAGAAAAAGAGCCGGTTGAATTTCCGGCCCTCCGCCTTGGTGAAGGAGACCTGCTTGAAGCGCGACTCCGCCAACCGCCACTCGGATTCCGCGAACAGAAACAGACAGCCATCAAGTCCTCGGGTGAGAAAAAAGGTGCTGCTGCCCTGCGCTTGGAGGATCTTGCGGAAACCGGCCGGGATGATGAGGCGGCCTTTGCGGTCAATGGCGTGTTCGTATTCCCCGTAAAACATCCCTTCCCCACCGGGTTCGCTTTGGCTACCACGAGTTCCCACTTTCCCCCACCACAACCCCAAAACTATACCTGTTCCCTCCACTTTTTGTCAAGGTAAATTGCGCAAGAATCGTAATGCCTCAGTCTCGCAGGGGTAAGCCAGGCCCGTAGAGACACGGCCCCCGCGAGTGCTCCTTCTTCTTCTGACGGACGTTCTCGGAAATCGCGGCAAGGGCTTCAAGGGGGAGGGCGATCGTGGAAGAGCAGCCCATACGGATCGCGGGTCGGATGGATGGCAAGTGTATCGAGGGCGTGCTTGAAGCGCCTCGCGAAGTTCTGGGGGAAGCGTTTCCGCAACGTGCACAGGACGGTCATCAACGTCTCACGCATCCGGGCCCCGGCCTCGGACTGCGACCCAAAGCTCACTTTCCGGGCAATGACGGAGGGTCGCAGATCCCGCTCCGCCAGGTTGTTCTCGGCGGGGATGTTCCGATCGGTCGCCCAGTGATACACCCGACGGGTGTGCACGCGGAAGATGTCTTGCAGGCGTTGAATGCCGGGATGCCGAGCGGCATGCTGGACGATCGCGAGAATCCGCCGTTTCACGCGCCGTGCCTGCCGCTGGAAGGCCGCCCTGGAAATCGAGGCCGAACGCAGTCCCATGGCCTCGCTCAGCAGAGGGGCCAGCGCGTAGCTGAACGCTTGGACCTCGGCGGACTGGGGGCACTCCTGAGCGAGATCGTTGACGTCCCGGAGCAAGTGGGCATAGCAATACTGGAGGGCGCACCGGAGCTGATTGTAGGCCTGATATCGGTCAACGAGGAGCACGCCGGGGAGGCGCTGTGTCCCGAAGACCGCCTGGGGCACCGCCGCCGACCGCGTCTGGCGGAAGCGGAAGAGACTGATCTGCGTGGTGGCGAACAGCCAGACATAGCCATTGTGGTCATCCGTGCGCCAGCCGGTCTCGTCGGCGTGTTTGACCGGGGCGTGGCGATACTCCTGGAGCAAGCGCTCCTCCACGGGGGCGACCAGCTGCGCCACACGATGGAGGGCGCCAATGACACTTCCGATCCCCAGCCCCAGGTGGTCCTCGATGCGACCTAACGGGACGCCGTGGACGTAATGCTGCGTGGCCACCTGGGTGAGCAGTTCGTTGCCGTAGAGGGCCTTGGGGAGGACCGCCGGGGCGTGCGCCCTCACGGTCCGCCGACAGCGGGGACAGTGTTTGACCTCCAAGCGATAGAGGATGGTCTGCGGACGGGTCGGCGGGATCTCGATGACCGTGCGCCGACAGAACCCCCGCGTGGTCAACCTCCCCTGACAGGTCGGGCAGCGCTGCGTGGGGACGCGGAGAGTCTCGATCCGATCCGCCGACGCCTCCGAGGCGGCCGAGCGCCCATGGCCCACGTGACCTGGACGGGCCCCACCCCGACGGGCTTGGCGCTCTGGCAGGGTGTTGCGTTTCACCGGAATCTTGGACGAGGGGGTGGACGAGCCAAAGACCCCTTCGGTCGCGCACCGCGCTTGGTAGCGCAGCTTCGCCTTGAGGCGGCCCACGGCCTCCTCCAACGCATCAATGCGCCGCTGCTTCTCCAGGCAGCCGGCACAGACGCGCATCATGGCGCTGGCGGCGTGGTGCGGGCCCGGCGATGGGCGAAAATCAGCGCTTCCCCCAACGCGACCAACCGTCGTTCTATTTGGCGGCCATTGCCAATCGCCCGGCGCAATCGAGGGACTAATGCGCGGGGGACGTAGCGGCAGTGCTGTTTGCCCGCTTGGCGATAGGTGAAGATGACCGCGGGATGTCGCTCCCTGCGTTGGCAGGCCGGACAAGCCGGACGGACGCACGGCTTCGCAATCTCCGTCAACGACCCCTTGGCCACCGGCCAGAGCCCTGCCACCTCGTTGAGGAACGCCACGAGTTGCGCGTCTCTCGGCATGAGGGGGATAGTATGTCATAACGTATACATACAGTCAAGAAAAAAGCTCACGAGAGTTCACGTGAGGAAGGAGCACTCGCGGGGGCCGTGTCTCTACGGGCCTGGCTTACCCCTGCGAGACTGAGGCATTACCTGCGCAACATTTCTTCAACCGCCCGTCTGGCGAGCCGCGGTCGCTGCGGCAGGCTTGGGCCCTGGGCTGCCCGAGGGAGTGGGGGGATTCGTTCGAGCGAAGCTCGTGGCTCTTGAATAAAATACCACGCCCATGGGCGGGGTATTTTATGCTGATGAAC
>JACPXA010000019.1 GCA_016196785.1 Elusimicrobiota bacterium | reverse complement strand
GACCTCTCTTAGTCAAACACAGGGGACAAACAATCTATTTTTCTACAACTCATTGTACAAAATTCTGTAAGAGGATTGCGGCTTGTCTCCTAACGGGTGTGGTGGATGAATGGAGCAGGGGGGTGCGCGTGGAGTGCGGAATCGGGGGAACTCTGGAGGAGCGCAAGGAAGCGTTCAACGACCTGGGGATCAAACTGGGTTCCTGCATGACGACGGAGTTCGGCCATCGCCGCCTCTTTGCTGAGGGCCTTCCGGTACGGGCGATCACAGGTCATGGCGGCGTAGGCATCCAGCACCATCACGATTCGGGCGGTCTGCGGGATCTGTTCAGCCTTCAACCCTTCAGGGTACCCCTTCCCATCCCAACGTTCGTGGTGATAGTAGATCGCCTCCGCCAGGCGGCGATGATCGAACACCTCAAGAATGAGGTCGCGGCCAATCTTGGGATGGGCCTTCATGACCAGCCATTCGTGTTTGTCTAGGGCTTTGGGCTTTAGGAGGATTTCCTCCGGGACCCCCAGCTTCCCGACGTCGTGCAGGTAGGCCGCCATCTCCAGCTCCTCCAGCTCCAACCCATTCAACCCTAAGGAATGCCCGAGGGCAGCGGCCAGATGCGCCATCTCCTCGGAATGCGAGTGGGTGCCTTTGTCCTTCGCCGCCAACGCCGCTGCCAAAGCGACCACCGTCTGCACGGACTTCTTTTTTTCCGTGGCCATCCGCCGTTTGACGACTTCGAGCGGCTCGGCTTCTCCCTCCCCCCAGCGCTCGATCCGATTTCCCCCCCGCTCGTGGGCGGTTTCTAGCGTTTGATCAGCCCGATCTAACAAGGCCGCCGCATTGATGTCGTCACGGCGCAGCGAGGCGACCCCGATCGAGGCCTGCAATGGACCCGGGCTCACATCCTCTCGGGTGGTCACCTTGAGGGCGGTGATCCCCGCAAGGATCCGATGGGCCATAATGACCGCCCCATCCTGCTCCGTGTTGGGGAGGATAATGCCGATGGCCTCTTCGCCACAGCGGGCGGCGACGTCGCTCTCTCGACATTCCTGCTTCACCACGCGGGCCACCTCCCCCAGCACCCCATCGCCCCCGGCCTTTCCAAACTCTTGATAGAGCTTCTGAAAATGGTCCAGCTCAATGAGGAGGAGCCCCAGCGGGGTATGGTAGCGCCGAGCGACGGCAAATTCGCGGGCCAGATGCTCGCGGAAATACGCATGGTTGGGCAGGTGAGTGACCGGATCACAGTTCACCCGTTGCTGGATCTCTTGGTGCGTTCGGAGCGCCCGCTCCAATTCATGCACATAGCGCCGCTGGTCATCGAGGTATTGGAGGGTCTCAATGGTCGGGGTAATTTGCTCCGCCATCGCCTGAAGGAATTTCACGGTCTTCCCATTGAGGGAGGGGCGGTTGTTGAAATGCCCCAAATAGAAAGCTCCAACCACGGACACCGCGCTCCTCAGCGGGAGACACACCCCCGTGGTGGCGGTCCGAGCCCTGTATCGGCGCGGTGGATGCCCCTTCAGAGACCCTTCGGGAGGTTCCACCCAACGCGGGAGGCCGCTATGAATGACTTGGGTGAGGATTTCGGAGGAGGGAGGGTGGGTCAGCACCGCTTCCCCACGGCGGGTCAGGCTCGCCAGACAATACGGATCATTCCCAGAGAAGATGGCCGCTTCGTCAGCTCGGGTCAGGTCAAGGGTGGTTTGAAGGACAAGCTGGAGGACATCGTAGAGAGAACGGCTACCAGCAATCGTTCGTGCTAGCGCGTTCAGGTGCCTGAGTTGCTCTATTTCTATATCTGTTTTTGATGTCATGAGGCCGCTTGAAAAGCGCCCAACCAGGCACAACCCTTTAACACCCTAAGTGTAGAGGAATTTCTCACATTGTCAATGGCTTTCTGAACCTAGGCTTTGAGCTCAGCGGCCAAGAGGACGGCTTCGGCGACCTCACGCATGGTCTTTCGGTGGTTCATCGCTTGCCGCTGGATCAGCTTAAAGGCGGCTTCCTCGGTGAGGTGATGTTGCCGCATCAGAATCCCCTTGGCCCGTTCAACGACCTTGCGGGCCTCCAACTCCGCCTGCGCGGCGGTCGCCTTCTCTAGAAGATTGGTATTCTCAATGGCAATGGCAGCCTGATTCGACACCGCTTGGAGCAGGCGGACCTCTTCATCGGTGAAGCGGTGTTCTTCAGTCGTGTAACAGTTGATCACCCCGATCGGTCGGTGTTTGACGAGCATGGGGACGGAGAGGAGTGATCGGACGCCTTCCTTGCGAGCGATATCGGGGTAGGTATAAAGTGGATCCTTAGTGACATCCAGCACCGTAATGGGTTGTTGTTCTTTCAAGGCCCTGCCGGAGACGCTCTGCCCCACCTTCAACGGCGGTTTCTTCCGATACTCCTCGCTGAGGGTCTGGGTCGCCTCAATGACCAGTTCCCCCTTGGCCTCGTCCAACAGCATCAGGGAACAGATCTTGGAATGCATAGTCTCCGCCGTGATGGTCACAATGAGCTGAAGAATTTCCCTTAGGTACACCCCCTGGACAATGCTCTGGGACACCTTGTGGAGCGTCTCAAGGTGACGGGCGAGATCGTACTTCTTACTCCGATTTTGTAGGCGTGCCATACCGATTCGTCGGCGTGGTGAGGAGTTGATGCAGCGGCGCGTTCTCTCTGAGGGCGAGCCGGCGAGCTGATTCATACTCCACAGACCGCCTCCATTGGCCAGGACCAAGGTGGGCTTCCTTATACCGAAGCCGCCTTGCCGCGGAGGTAGGGACTGCGCGACGCGGCAAGATCCACCGTTCCAGTGGCAGCCGTCTAATCCCGAGGGTTGTAGTCTCTCGGAACAGAATCCCGGCCAAGGCCGTTTCATCGTGCGGGAGGGCCAGCACAGACAACAGGAGCCCTGGTCTGCCTTTCTTCATCGTAATGGGAGTTAACCACACGTCCAGCGCCCCGGCTTGCAACAGCTGTTCCATAAGATGGGGGTATACCCTGGGATCCATGTCATCCATCTGCGTCTCAAGAAGGAGCACGGTGGACAGATGGGCTGCGGGAACCGGCGGGGTGCCGATAGGCTCAGGCGTTGTGCCGAGAGGCTCAGGTGTTGTGCCGACAGGCTCAGGCGTGGTGCCGATGACACCAGACACCCGGCCAATGATGAGGCGCAAAAGGTTTGGCCGCTCATTGAGCTCCCGCGATCCCGCTCCGCATCCAAACGTCTCCACCGTTACCAGCGGCAAATGCCCGAACCGGCGAATCAGGCTGGCGGCGAGCGCGGCCCCGGTGGGCGTAACCAACTCATGGGGGGTCCCATCGGTATAGATGGGGATATGCGCGGCTCGCACGATGGCAAGGGCTGCTGGGGACAGCGTCCCTCCATTGAACGGAGAGGCCCACACCTGGTGAACTTTCAGGAGGGCGAGCCCCAACGGTCCCCCAATGACATCCACCAGGGTATCAAGGGAAGCCAAGGCGCCAATGAGGGAAGCACCCGGTCGCCAACGACGCTCACATGGACCGCGGGCAGCCCTTGCCGGAGGACTTGTTTGGTCTCAAACCGCCACCCCGTGAGGTGCAGGGCCCGTGTCAAACGTCGCTCGAGCAGTTGAGGGGGAACCCCGGCGGCGATCACGGCCCCCAGCAGCATATCGCCGGCTAGCCCCGAAGCTCCATCCAGATAGGCCAGCCGAACTTCATTCATCACCCTCACCCCTTCCCTCTCCCCTCAAGGGAGAGGGGAGCCGAAGGCTGCGCAATGAGCGAGGCGATGACCCCCGCCCCAAAACCATTTCCGATATTGACCACCGCCACGTTCGCCGCGCAAGAGTTTAACATCGTCAGGAGAGGCGCAATGCCTCCCAGGGACGCCCCATAGCCAATGGGCGTGGGAACCCCGATCACCGGACAGGCGACCAATCCGCCGACCACGCTGGCTAGCGCGCCTTCCATGCCGGCGCAGACGATGACGGCACGAGCCCCATCAAAGACGGAGTGGGCCGCATAGAGCCGATGAATCCCCGCCACCCCTACGTCATACAGCCGCCTCACCCGGCATCCCAGGACCTCCGCCGTGATCGCGGCCTCTTCCGCCATTGGTTGATCAGCGGTACCCCCCGTGACCACGACCACAGATGGCTGGCCCCTACGCCGATGGGTGTCCTTTAGCCCTCCGCCCAGGCCCAGCGGGGATCCGAGGGTCACTAAGTGCGCTACGGGGTGAAAGGTTGCAGCGGGATATCGTCGCCGGACAGACCGTGCGATGGCGGGGGTCGCTCGGGTCAGCAGAATGGGGTTTTTAGTTTTAGCCAGCACACCAACGATGGCAAGGATTTGAGGAATGGTTTTCCCTGGACAAAATACCGCTTCGGGAAACCCTTGTCGGTGAAATCGTTCGACATCCACCCGCGCGACACGCCGGAAGACAGCGGACGCCAAGCGCGCGGCCATTACACTCTCCAACTCGTCATGGGGAGCGTCGCGTCCACCCGAAGGCTGGCAAACTTTCCGTTCAAGGGTGTCGGTCGTCCCCCCTTAAGTAGAAAGTACCCCACCGAGGCAATCATGGCGGCGTTGTCCGTACACAGGATAGGTCTCGGAAGGACCACCCGGTACTTATGCCGGCGGGCAGCCGTTTGAAAAGCAGTTCTCAGCGCTGAATTGGCAGCGACCCCCCCACCGACCACTATCCGTTTCAGTCCAAATGTTCTTGCCGCTTCCATCGTTTTCCCCACCAATACCTCGACCACCGCCGCCTGAAATGACGCACAGACGTCACTCACCAACTTCTGAGGAAAGCTCTCGCGCTCTTTCAGGAAATTGACGACCGCGGTTTTGAGGCCGCTGAACGAGAAATCCCAAGACCCCGGCAGCCACGGTCGGGGAAACGGAATCGCCGCGGGATTGCCCCGCCGAGCGGCTCGATCCACAGCGGGCCCACCCGGAAACCCTAAGCGCAACAGTTTGGCCACCTTATCAAACGCCTCCCCCGCCGCGTCGTCCCTGGTCCGCCCCAACACCTCATAGCGTCCCACCTCATGCACTACTACGAGATCGGTGTGTCCTCCCGACACGATCAGCCCCACAAACGGAGGAGTTAGCGAGGGATCCTCTAACAACCCCGCAAAGAGATGTCCTTCCAAGTGGTTGACCCCAACCACAGGGACCCCCTTGGCAAAGGCCAAGACTTGAGCGGTCAGCGTCCCGATCAAGAGCGACCCGATGAGCCCGGGTCCGGTGGTCACCGCGATCCCAGCGATGAGTCGCTGACGGTGTGGCCGAGGTCCACTCCAACCCACCCCCGCTTCCCGAACCGCCCGATCAATCACCCCATTGAGCAGCTCGACGTGCGCCCGACTCGCCAACTCGGGAACCACCCCCCCGAAGCGCCGATGGAGAGGGATCTGGGACCCTATCACGTTCGACCGCACTCGACGTCCGCGCTCCACCACCGCGGCAGCCGTCTCATCACATGAGGTCTCGATCCCTAAGATGTCCATAGAATTAGTGAAGTAAGGCAGACAGGTGCACGAAGGACACCCCCGCTCGTTGGAACGCGGGAAGCTTCTGGCGCAACGTGGGAACCAAAAATTTCCGCTGAACATGGCCAATGGCGATCACATGGCCGTTCCCTTGGGCCGCCCGCAACAGGTGGTCAAGGTGCTGTCCAATCGCGGTGGGATCATCCCGGTTGTCCAGAAAGAACTCGTTCTCCAGATAGGGGAGGCCAAGGGAGGCCGCAACCTGGCGGCCGACAGAGTGCTGCGATGTTCGTGAGTCAAGAAAAAAGAGCCCTTGTTTTTTCATCATCGCCAGCAAGGTCTTCATACTCCCCGCATCCTCCGTAAACGCGGATCCCATATGGTTGTTCACCCCGACAATGAAGGGCACAGACGCGACGTTCTGTTGGAACATCTGTGCCATGCGGGCGGTGGGCATGTGAATGAGCAAGGCCGTCTGGCCCGGGTTATGGGTCCGCATCGCGAGCGGCTCTAACGGCAAATGGAGGATGACCTCCTGCCCTGCTTGATGGAGGGATGTCGCCAGGGCCCGGGAATAGCGCTCCCGAGGAAGGATCGCAAAGGTCAAGGGAATCTGGAGGGCCAAAAACGCCTGTTCCGGTCCGCTTGCCGGACCCAGGTCATCAATCACGATGGCGACACGTTTCCCCGCGACCCGCTGACCTGGAGCAGGCAATAGGAGAAGCGAAAACCAACGATACCCTGGGCGACCGATCTCGAGTCGCCAACCGCTGGCCGAGGCCTCAGACCGCAGGAGCTCAGCCCGCGTGTGTCGCAGGAGAACCTCCAACGCCCGTCCCACCGCGGCTGGTGTGAGGGAGGGAGGAAGTTGGATCTCTCGGTAGAGCTCGATCCACTGAACTCCCAATTTCCGGCGCTCCTGACGGTACTGACGCAGGATATGCTCATCCCGCACCCCTAAGCGCCAGAGCTCCTGGTTGATTTGTCGTTCCAGATGGGTCGCCAGTACCTCCATCCCACGACTCGGGGCCCACACCTTCCAGTACCACCATGCTCCCACGCAGATGGCGAGGATGACCAACCATTTCAACATCTAGGAGCCTGAGCAATTAGTCTGTCATCCCCGCGTAAGCGGGGATCCAGTGTCGTTAACGTCTCTGGATTCCCGCTGACGACCTGCGGGAATGACGGGCGAGAAGAGTTCTTGCTCAAGCTCCTAGCCTTCCTTGAGTTGACTAAACACCTTTTGAGCCTTGAGCAGTTCCACGCCCCGCTTGAGCACGACGTCTTCGACCCGGTCTTTAGTGACAGCCGGCGTTGTGGTCCGGTCCTTCGCATACAGCTCATCATCCTGTCCCTGCAGTTTGGCCTCTACTTCACGGGTCACCTCAATGGTGATATCAGGGATGATTCCCCCCTTTCCCGTTTTTTCTTCCCGATGGATAGACCGGCCGGAGGGGGTGTAATACTTCG
>JACPXA010000022.1 GCA_016196785.1 Elusimicrobiota bacterium | reverse complement strand
CCGTGTCCTGCCTGTGGAGCGCTCGGCAAGCCGGTCGCCCGCATCACCCTCGGTGCGTTGCTGAAGCCTGAGCGACGATCGCAGATTCCTCCGCACCATGAGGAGTTCTGCTTCTGTCGGACACCGAGTTGTGACGTGGTCTATTTCCTCCCGGGCCAACCGCTGTTCCATCAAGGCGACCTTGCAGTCGCGGTCGGACTCAAAGAGCCGGCGAACCCCACAGCGCCGGTCTGCTACTGCTTTGGCTGGACCCCGCAGCGCATCCGCACCGAGATCGAAGTGGCTGGCCAGAGCACCGCGATCGAGCAGATCAAGGCGCAGGTGAAAGCCGGCAACTGCTACTGCGAGATGACCAACCCGCAAGGGTCGTGTTGTCTCGGGAATGTGGCGCAGGCGGTCAAGAAGGCGACGGCGTGAGTTGGCAAAGGCGGAGCGTAAGATGCGAGTGGCGCTTGGAATGCTCATCGTGGCACTCGGGTTTACGAGCCTGGCTCCCAACAGCTGGGCCGAAATCGAAGGCATCCAACTTCAAGTGGATGGGCTCTCGTGCCCGTTCTGCGCGCTGGGGCTGGACAAACGGCTCAAACAACGGGCCGGGCTTGAAGGTATCCAGGTGCATCTCAAGCAGGGGGTCACGGAAGCCGCGCTCCCCACAGGCCTTGGTCTTGACGTGGGAAAAGTGCAGCGGGCGGTCCAGGAGGCGGGCTTCACGCTGCGCGGCATCAAGCTGACCGTCATTGGGAAGATCAGCCGAGAGGGCGACCACATGACGGTGACGTCCCGTCACGATGGCACAACGTTCCTCCTCTTTGACGCCGAGCATCAGGACACTGAAGCAGGTTCGACGCTCAGCCAAGTGGTTCGGCAGCGACTCGAGCACGCCCGGCAGACGAACCGGCTTGTGAAACTCAGCGGGTCGGTGCATGAGCATGCGGGTCTGCCGGCCGGCCTGATGGTGGAGACCCTGGAAGGTGCAGACGAATGAGGGTGGCGACAGTCGTGATGGCCGCCAGCCTCGTGTGGGCGATTCCAGCCCCGGCATGGGCCGTGGCGATTAACAGTGACGTCGGCCTGACGCCGGCCAAGGATCAGTGGATCGTCCGCAGCCAGCTCCGGTACACCAAGAAATCAGACGATCCAACTGCCCAAGACCGAGAGCTGGAAATCTTCACGATGCCCCAGACCGTGGTCTACGGCCTCACAGAAAAAAGCTCGGTGATCTTGACGATTCCGTTCTTGAGCAAGGAGCTGGATGCAACCACCGATGGGATACGGACCAGCCGGGGAGACGCGGGCTTAGGCGATCTCCTGCTGCTTGGCAAGCATCGGCTCTATACCAGGGACTACCCATCGGCGACCTCTCGGTTCTCTGTCGTGGCGGGAACAGATCTGCCCACCGGCCAAAGTGGAGATGCCGATGCGCGAGGCAAGCTCCCCCGCGACCTCCAGCTTGGCTCCGGCTCGGCTGATCCGCTGGTGGGCACCGCCTATACCTGGCAGAGCCTGGATGATGAGTGGGATGTCAGCCTGACGTACCAGCTCAACACGACCGCCAATAAGTTTGAGTTTGGGGATGTGCTGACGTACACCGTGGCCTACCAGCGGCGGGTGTGGCCGTTCAACCTGCCAGAGCGAGGATTGTATGCGCAGTGGAACGTCGTCTTGGAAGCCAATGGCCAATGGGAGCAGCAGGCCAAGAGCCACGGCAGCCGTGTGGACAACACCGGGGGGCATCTGTTGTTCCTCTCACCAGGTTTCCAGGTTGCGACCAAGCACTTCGTCGTGGAAACGTCGATCCAGCTTCCGGTGCTTCAAAACCTGAACGGCAATCAGGTGGAACCTGACTTCGCGTTAGTCGCAAGTGTTCGGGCGACGTTTTGAAGGGAGGTGACTACCATGGACAAGAGCCCAGTTCGGGTCTCGCTGTGTCCGGCCTGTGGGGCCTGCCCCGAGGTCGTGATCGATGTTGCGAAGGATGAGGTGCGCATCGGGGAAGAAGGCAACCTCGTTCGGCTGACCACAGAGGTCTGGAACACGCTCGTGGAGAAGATCCAATCACGAGAGCTTGCCAAGCTGTGAGTCGGACACGCGCTCGTCGGATCGCTTGCCATCTGGGTGGAACGAGGCTAGAGTGGGCGTGTGAGATCACCTTCCGTAGTGACACGGCGGGAATTCTTGCGCATCGCCGGCGGGGTGGCGCTGGGGACGCTCGCGGCGTCACAGTGGTGGCATCCGCTGTTGGCGCAGGCACAAGAGCATGTGACACGCCCCGTGATCCCGAGACGCCCGCTGGGCACGACCGGTGTGCCGATCACCATCGTGGGATTGGGCGGCGAGGGGGTGCTGCGCACCTGGGGCCGCGAGCGGGAAGCGGCGCGCGTGATCGAGCGGGCGCTGGACCTTGGGATCACGTACTACGACACCGCCCCGGCCTACAGCGGCAGCCAGGACTACTACGGCGCGGTGCTCGGTGAGCGACGCCGGGAGATTGTTCTCGCCTCGAAAACGCACGACCGTTCGCGCGATGGCAGCCTGCGGCTGCTCGATGAGAGCCTGAAGCGCCTGCGCACCGATCGCCTCGATCTGTGGCAACTGCACGATCTGCGTGACGCCGAGGATCTGCGGCAGATTTTTGCGCCGAAGCGCGGCGCGCTGGCGGCGCTCCAGCAGGCCCAAGCCGAGGGGCGCGTGCGCTTCCTCGGCATCACCGGCCACACCGATCCCGCGGTGCTGGTGGAGGCGCTGCGGAGGTTTGCCTTCGACACGGTGCTGGTGGCGCTCAACGCTGCGGATAAAGCGCGCCTGTCGTTCATCGAGGAGGTCCTGCCGGCCGCCCAACGCCAACAGGTGGGCGTCATCGGCATGAAGGTGGTCGCGCGTGGGGCGCTGCTCCGTCCTGACGGACCACTGACCGCGCCGGAGGCGATTCAGTACGTCCTCAGCCTGCGGGGCGTGTCCACGGTGATCCTGGGATGCCGCACGCCGCAAGAAGTGGAAGACAACGTGCGCATCGCCAATGCCTTTCAGCCGCTGAGCGCTGATCAACTGGCTGCGCTTGAGCGCCGAGCCCTGCCCTTTGCGCCCATGGCCTCGACGTTCAAGCGTGCTTGATCCTTAAGGCTGTGTTGTATAATTACGTTTATGGCAGTGCAGAAAACTATAAAAAACGAATTCGTATATTATGCTCGACGCATACAGGATCGTGATCCCCTGAACGAAGGAGCGGAATCGGAATGCCCAACAAGTGCATGACGCGAGGTATCAAGTGAGCAAGGCGAACGATAAGAACTACTTGGCGATCCTCACGGCCTATATCCAAGTCTGTGCCAAGTACAAACCGAAATTGGGCCATGGTGCGAAGGCTGGCTACGAACTCGACGAATTCCAGCGCATCTATAAGGCCGACCCCTTCTATAATTGGCTTGGCCTTGACAACCCCCTTATGTACGCGGCCCACAAGGCCGCAGGTGGCATGACGAGTATCTACCGCCAAATCGGAATAGGCTGCGAGTTTTTGTTCAGGCGTATCCTGCAAGACCAATTTGGCCTAAGCGATGAGGATGTGAGGTGGTCCTACACGCTGCCACGTGCCAGTGGCGCAAAGAAGCGTAAACTCCACCTCGACGCGCGTATCCCTGTTTCAAGTATCGCAGATACCGCACGAAGGCGTCGCGTTCAATCTTGGATGCGGAACGCCGCACGCCGGATCGATGTCGATCCTGCGGTTGCCAAGACCCTCCAAGGCATCGTCTTCGAGATCCGACAGGGTTACAAGAGTAAGGACTCCAAACGACAGAATGCCGACATTGCCAATGCGGCAACGGCTTATACAAAGGGGCTTCTTCCTTGCGCGGGAATCCTCTCACTTCAGATAGACGAAGACATCGCGCAGCGCTACCGCAACGAAAGGTGGGTGCTTCTCACGGGGTTGACAGGCAATGCTTCCTCCGCCGAATCGTTCTACGGCTTCTGCAAAGATGTCGTTGGATACGATCTTGCCGCCTTCTTCCAGCGCAATAGTCCCGCCCTCAAGAAGGAGGTGGAGACCGTGCTCACGGCACTCCTGACGCCATCATGAGCAACGCTCCGTCTTCCAGTTCGGCTCGCCAAAACGCCGACCTAACCTTCAAGCTCAACCGCCACTATGGGAGGAACGGTTGGCTTCGTCTCACGCCTGCGTACTCCGTGAAGCTTGTTTCCGAAATCTTGGCGGCTGCGGATCGAGGAATTCGAGTTCTCGATCCATTTTCAGGGACCGCCACAACCCCTCTTTGCGCCGCGTACTCCGGTGACGTCGCCACCGGAGTAGAGGTCAACCCTTTCCTCACATGGCTCGGAAACGCCAAACTCGCCACGTATTCTCCTGCTTGCGTTCGTAGCGCCAGCAATGCACTCGCCAACCTGATCTCCAAAGCGAGCCACAAAGAGGCCAGATCTGTGGCCCCACCTCCAATGCACAACCTCCAGAGATGGTGGAACCCGGAGGAGTTGGACTTCCTGTGCAAGTTCAAGGCGGCCCTGGATGATACCGCCTGCCACGACTGTGCGTCCCGAGACCTGCTACTCGTCATTTTCTGTCGTCTCGTAATCAACTTCTCCAACGCCGCGTTCAACCATCAGTCAATGTCCTTCAAGGACAAGGTGAGGGTGGACCCTTCAAAGGAGCGGCAGCCGCTTCTGTTCGACATGGGGCTTGATCTTAGCTATACGGCCCGTGTCGAAGGACAGGAAGTTCTTGATTCCGCCGCCGACAATCCTAACGGCACAGCCAGCGTGATCCTTGGTGACTCCCGTTCGGTATCGAATGCGGTTTCCGGCGAGTACGATTTGCTCATAACATCGCCGCCCTATCCTAACCGGATGTCCTACATTCGAGAGTTGAGACCGTACATGTACTGGCTCGGCTATCTGAACAACGGCCGGGACGCTGGCGACATGGACTGGTCCGCCATCGGTGGCACTTGGGGTATCGCGACGAGCAGGCTTGCGGAGTGGCAACGATCACCGGCGGGGTTTTACCCAACCTACTTCGACGCAATCCTATCCAGAATTCGGAAGGCCGATAAGAAGAGCGGCGTTCTCTTGTCAAATTACGTCGCGAAATACTTCGAAGACATGTGCCACCATCTTAGAGATGTAGCTAACGTCATGTGCATGGGTGGAACCGTTCACTACATTATTGGTAACTCAAGGTTCTATGACACGGTCGTTCCGGTAGAGCGGCTATTTGCCGACATGCTCACAGAGGCAGGGTTTAGGGACGCACGCATCACACGCATTCGAAAGCGAAACTCGAAGAAAGAGCTTTACGAGTTTGACGTTAGTGCAAGAAAGTGAGCAGCAGCTAACAACCGGCCGCAGCGGACGGTCCGCTGCGCGGCCCGCCGCTGAACCGGAGCGTTAGGCGGCGTGAGCTTCTTCGATATGACCATAGGAACTCGTCATTTATGTACAGTCTACTGGTAACTCCTCAGGTTGAAGATCGAAGTGAGGGAGCGTTCGATATCTCAAGAGGTCGCTTTCTTGAGTACACACATGAAT
>JACPXA010000040.1 GCA_016196785.1 Elusimicrobiota bacterium | reverse complement strand
TTACGCTGCAAGATCCCGCCCATTTGGACGAACCGTTTTTGATCCGCGTTTTCAAGGAGGTTGGCGAACGGGTCTATGAACGCAGCGGCTTGGAACTGCACCCGGAGACGTTTCGATTCGAGGTGTTCCAGAATCCCCGCGGCAAAACCGCTGTACAGGGGCGAGTTGGTTATCGGGGTCCCATTGCCCCCGGAGGAGAACTGCCGCGCATCAAGCTGGATCTCACCAATGACGAGCAGGTAGTGCTAAAGCCGATCCGCAGACCCGTCCATCATGGATATTCCGATGCTCCGCAGGAGGACATGGAGGTTCTCTGTTATCCGTTCGTCGAGATCTTCGCCGAAAAAATGCGGGCGCTGGCGGAGCGAGAACGGCCGCGTGATTTATACGACGTGATTCATCTGTACCGCCACACAGAGATGCGTCCGGACCGAGAAGCGGTCCATCGGGTTCTGGAAGAGAAGTGCCGGTTTAAAGGTATTTCGTTCCCCACTCTCAGGTCGCTGGAGCAAAAAGAACCACAGAGGACCGAACTCCAGACAGAGTGGGCCAACATGTTGGCCCATCAGTTGCCGGCCCTGCCACATTTCGATGAATTCTGGAATGATCTGTCGCACGTTTTCGATTGGCTGGCTGGGATCTCAGCGCCGCCCGTCTTGGAGCGGGTTCCTGTAATCCAGGGTTATCAAGAGGATGCTCGATGGACACCTCCGCCGGTTGCGCAGGCCTGGGGCATGCATGTTCCCTTGGAGGTCATCCGATTCGCCGGATCGAACCACCTCTGCGTGAATCTGGGCTACGATGGAACCAAGCGCATCATCGAACCATATTCTCTGCGGCGTACTCAAACGGGAGAACTTCTTCTCCATGCCATCCGGGTGGAGGACCGAGAACATCGATCCTATAAGGTGGACAAGATCGAGAGCGCCGAGGTTATGCAGAAAAGCTTTACACCGGTCTATACCGTTGAACTGGCGCCTGGGGGACCGATTCACGCTCCATTGCAAACACGGAGCAGCACGTCTTCACCCTTTGGCAAAGGGATCAAGGGTTTCTCGACGCGCAGATCGATGGGCGGAGCTGCCGGGCCTAGATATGTTGTTCAATGCTCTCTTTGCGGAAAGCGGTTCACCAAAGCGACCATGGATACATCCCTGCGCCCGCACAAAAGCAAAGGCGGCTATCCTTGCTCGGGCAGCTACGGCCAATACGTGGAGACAAAATGGGCTTGAGAACCAAGAAGAGCAACGGGGCGAACCTGGGGTTTGAGGAGAAACTCTGGGCGGCGGCGGATAAGATGCGGGGCCACATGGACCCCGGGGAATACAAACACGTCGCGCTGGGACTCATCTTCCTCAAGTACATCTCCGATGCCTTCGAGCAACGGCGGGTGGAGTTGGCCAAAGAAAAGGGAGCCGATCCGGAGGATCGGGATGAGTACCTCGCCGAGAACATTTTCTGGGTGCCGAAGCAGGCGCGCTGGTCTAACCTTCAGGCAAACGCTAAGCAGCCGACCATCGGCAAGTTGATCGACGACGCGATGGTCGCGATCGAGAAAGAGAACCCATCGCTCAAGGGCGTCCTGCCTAAGGATTACGCCAGATCATCGTTGGACAAGCACCGGCTTGGAGAGATGATCGATCTCATCGGCACTATCGGGTTGGGCGACAAGGAGAGCCGCTCCAAGGATGTCCTGGGTCGGGCGTACGAATACTTCCTGGGCCGGTTTGCCAGCGCCGAAGGTAAAGGCGGCGGAGAGTTTTACACGCCTCGTTCCATTGTTCAGTTGCTCGTCGAAATGATCGAACCGTTCAAGGGTCGGGTCTTCGATCCCTGCTGCGGATCGGGCGGTATGTTTGTCCAGTCCGAGAAATTCGTGGAAGCTCACGGCGGCCGGCTGACGGATCTCTCCGTCTATGGCCAGGAGTCGAACCAGACCACATGGCGGCTATGCAAAATGAACCTCGCCATCCGGGGCATCGAAGGCAACATCGCCTGGAACAGCGCTGGTTCGTTCCACAACGATGCGTACAAAGACCTGAAAGCCGACTTCATTCTGGCTAATCCTCCTTTCAACGACAGCGACTGGGGCGGGGAGCGACTGCGGGACGACGTCCGCTGGCGCTATGGCGTGCCGCCTCCAGGCAACGCCAACTTCGCCTGGGTTCAGCACTTTATCCATCACCTCGCTCCCAGCGGAATCGCCGGCTTCGTCCTGGCCAACGGCTCCATGTCCTCGAATCAGTCCGGTGAAGGAGAGATCCGTCAAAAGATCATCGAGGCAGACCTGGTGGACTGCATGATCGCCCTGCCCGGCCAGCTCTTCTATACGACGCCGATTCCGGCCTGCCTCTGGTTCGTAGCCCGCAACAAGAAAAACGGAAAGCTCCGGGACCGCCGAGGCCAAACCTTGTTCATCGACGCCAGGAAGATGGGTTACCTAGTGGATCGGACCCATCGGGAACTTTCCGACGAGGAGATCCAGCGGATCGTCCGCACCTATCACGCCTGGCGCGGCGAGAAAGGAACCGGCGAATACAAAGATGTACCCGGCTTCTGCAAGGGCGCCACTCTCGAGGAGATCCAGAAGCACGGCCACGTTCTCACCCCCGGCCGCTACGTCGGCGCTGAGGCGCAGGGGGACGACGGCGAACCGTTCGATGAGAAGATGAAACGGCTTACAACGCGACTACGCGAGCAGCAGATCGAAGCCGCGAAGCTGGATGCCGCCATCTCCGGTAACTTGAAGGAACTTGGGTATGGCAGGTAAATGGATCGAGTGCAAACTCGCTGACGCGTGCGCCTCCATCGATTACGGCCTTACAGCATCCGCGGCTGATCATCAGGACGGGCCGAAATTCCTTCGAATCACAGACATCGTTTCTGGGCACATCGACTGGAAAACTGTACCGCATGTCACCGTCGACGATGAAGCTATCCCGAAGTATCAACTCCGCGACGGGGACATCGTTGTTGCGCGTACCGGTGCATCGACGGGCGCCAGCGCTTACATAAGAAAACCGCCCAAAGCGGTATTCGCGTCGTATTTGGTTCGTCTGCAAGCGAGGCCTGAATTTGATCCGCGTTTTCTGGCCTACTATATGAGGTCGGATCAATTCTGGTCGTTCATCGGCGGTGTCCTCGGCGATAAGTCGGCGCAACCAAACGCTAGTGCTTCGACTATGACACAAGCACCACTTCGCGCCCCGCGAGATAGGGATGAGCAATGCGCCATCGCCCACATCCTCGGCACGCTGGATGACAAGATCGAGCTGAACCGCCGAATGAACGAGACGCTGGAAGCCATGGCCCAGGCGATCTTTAAATCCTGGTTCGTGGAAACCGAGGCAGCAGGGGAATGGGGCAAGATTGAGGACGTTGCCACGATCAGTCGCGAGGCTATCAACCCAGGCGAATTCCCGGAGGAGACTTTCGACCACTACAGCGTTCCCGCTTTTGACGAAGGGCGGTTGCCGAAGCCAGAGGCCGGTGGGCAGATCAAGAGCAACAAGTTTGTCGTGCCGCCCGAGGCTGTTTTGCTTTGCAAACTCAATCCGCGCATTCCGCGGGTGTGGATTCCTACTGTTAATGGGGAGCGGCGCTCGGTTTGTTCGACGGAGTTCCTGGTGGCCGTCCACAAGGCCGGGGTCTCGCGGGAGTACCTTTTCGGTTTGTTCAACGCCGGCTCTTTCCTCGAAGTTTTTGCTTCACTTGTGACAGGCACATCGGGTAGTCACCAGCGTGTCAAGCCCGAATACCTGTTGGCGATGGAGGTATTGATTCCGCCTAAGAAACAGATGGAAGGTTATACCAAGCTTGTGAGGCCACATCTCGAACGCATTGCCCTGAACCTTTCAGAATCCCGCATCCTTGCTGCCATCCGCGACGCCCTGCTGCCCAAGCTGCTCTCGGGCGAAATCCGCGTCAGGATTGCGTAGGAGTATTGCCGTGAAGGCCAGGAAAATCATCAACGGTTGGTGGTTGGTCAGGATCCGCACACCGGAGGACTCAGTAGCTGTACAATTCATAAGAGCGTCTCAAGGAGTCCGTAAAGCCAGGTGTCAGGCAACATCACTCCGATGGCGCTAAGAGGATCCCCAATTCCTACGCCCTCACCCCGAGACCTCAACCTTCGGTTTCTTATGCGCCAACCTTGGCGCAAGGTGGGTGGGCTGTTTGTCCCCGCGGCGGCTGCTCCCGCCCCTGCCGCTCAGCGGCCGCTTGCCACCCCTCGGGGTGTAGCCTTCTGCTCGGGCTACGAAGAGCTCTATGATCAGACCGTCTCCGAGAAAGAGGTGATCGCGCACCTCCGGCGCTTCAAGCGCGCGGAATGCCTCTGCACGCTCTCAAAGATTGGGATTACCCTGGAGGAGCGGGGCTCCTTCGACCGCACAGTGCAGCGCGACCTTGTCAGCAACCTGGGCGACGCAGAGTTCCAGGGCCGTGTCCAGCGGCTTCGTGCAGACGAACGGATAATTTTCTTTGAGCTCCAGCTCCTCAACGCTGTAAAGCTTGTGATCCTCCATTGTTCCAATCAGCCGAGGCGACGCTTCACCAGCCAAAGGGAAGCACAGGCGTTCCTGCGAACACTGACGATGATCTCCAGCCTCGTGGCGAAGACCGACGCTGCAGCAATCCCCCTCAGCTTGGCCGCACGCAACCTGCCGTTCCACTCTCCCGAGGATTTCCGCTACCTGGCCGCGAGGTACTGGGAACTATTCCGCGTCCTACCCAGCGATCCCCGGCTGGCAGGGTCGGTAAATACCATGGACATCGAGCAAGCGTTCCGGCGAGCAACCGGGGTAGATCTGCTGACATACATGTGCGCGGGCATGGCGCTCGTCACCCACCTCAGCGAGACGAATTATGACCTCAACCGATGGTTCATCCGAGCTCGGACGTTCTTCAAGGACACGACACTCGGAGCGCGGCGGGGCCAGCGAATGCTCAACCTCTTCGCGCTGCCGATTGAACGTATGCGAGCGCGGCTGCTGCGCGAAACGAGAGCGGCCCGGTCCGCCTATGCCGTGATAACGCTTCGGCAACATCCCCTGATCTATGCGAGGCGGGGGTACCTAGTGTGTCCCAGCCTGCGCTTCCTCAAAGAGCGGTTCACGAGCGGCATCTATTGGACGATCGCTGATAGCCTCCCGGAGCGGAGGCGCCTGCGCTTCTTCCGGTACTTCGGAGAGCTGTTCGAAGAGTATCTCAGCAGAGCCCTCAAACGCATGATTCCTGACGGCGGCGGGCTGGCGCGGCGACTTTTCCGCGAATTCCCGTACCCAGCCACGCGCGGGGAGGTTCGGACGAGCGATCTGATGGTCGTGTATGGACGGTCAGCCGTGTTCTTCGAGGTCAACTCGGCACGGCTGCAGACGCAGACCACGGTGCGAGGCGATCCGCAGGCTTTCGAGCGGGATGCTGGAAAGATGATCATCGAAAACGCCAAACAGTTAGCCCGCGTCATCACGGACTTCCGGCAGGGGCGATTCCATCTGGGAGAAACAGCCAGCCGAGATATTGATCGGATCTACCCAGTCATCGTCACGTTGCAGACCTTTCCACAGCTTCCACAGATCTGGGGTTGGCTCAGCCACTGGATGGCCGCGAAGGGAGTGACACTTGGTGGCACTGGGGTCAGACCTCTTCAAGTCCTGGATAGTGAAGAGATCGAAAACCTCGAGGCGATTGTTCAAAACGGGCACAGCATCTCTGATGTCCTCGAAGCGAAGTGCAGCAGCGAGTATCGCGAGGAGAGCTTCAAGAATTTCCTCTTCTACAGTCAGCAGTTCAACCGTGGCCCAGGAAACGTATACCTATTGGATCGTTTCGAGAAACTTCTGAAAGAAACACACGAACGGCTAGCGTTACCGACACCTGCGACTTCTGCAGCCCCTGTCATCGTTGATCCAGCTGAGGCGCCTGCATGAGCCCCCGCATTACCGAATCCACGGTTGAAAAAGCAGCACTCCAGTGGCTGGGAGAAATGGGCTACGCCGTCCTGCCCGGGCCGGAGATCGAGCCAGAGGGGCCGCAGCAGGAGCGGCCGAGTTTCAGCGACGTCATTCTGGTTGAGCGGGTTCGGGCTGCTCTGGCCCGAATCAATCCCGGTATCCCGGAGGATGCGCGGGAAGAAGCAATCCGTAAATTGCAGCAGGCGGAGCATCCGGACCTGGTTGAGAACAACCGCCGGTTCCACCGTTTCCTGATCGACGGTGTTCCAATCGAGTATCAGGCGGATGGCCAAACCAAGCATGACCAAGTTTGGCTGATGGATTTCGACCATCCGGAGAACAACGATTGGTTGGCGGTCAACCAATTCACCGTCATGGAAGAGCGAAACCATCGGCGGCCGGACATCGTAGTCTTCATTAATGGCCTGCCGCTGGCGGTGATTGAGCTAAAGGACCCGACTGATTCGCAGGCCACTATCCAGAGCGCCTTCAAGCAGCTTCTGACCTACAAGGCGGAGATTCCATCCCTCTTTGCCTGCAATGAGGTGCTGGTGGCCTCAGACGGCACCAAAGCCCGGGCCGGTACGCTGACTTCCGAGTGGGGACGGTTCATGCCCTGGCGCACGGTGGAGGGTAAGGACCTCTCGCCCAAGGAGCTCCCGCAGTTGGAAGTTTTGCTGAAGGGGATCTTCAAAAGACGGCGATTTCTGGATCTGATCCGAGATTTCATCGTGTTTGAGGCGGCCAAGGGTGGGCTCTCCAAGAAGATGGCCGGGTACCACCAATTCCACGCGGTGCGCAAAGCGCTCGAAAGCACTGTGAAGGCCGTGAAAGGGGATAGGCGCGTTGGGATTGTCTGGCATACGCAGGGATCGGGGAAAAGTCTCACCATGGCGTTCTACGCCGGCAAAGTCATCCGGCACCCCGTGATGGAAAATCCTACCATCGTCATCCTGACGGACCGCAATGACCTGGATGATCAGCTCTACCAGACCTTTTCCGGGTGCAAGGATCTGCTCCGGCAGGCGCCGGTACAGTCTGAGAGCCGCGCACAATTGCGGGAGCTGCTTCAGGTGGTCTCCGGCGGCGTGGTTTTCGCCACCATTCAGAAATTCCTGCCGGAAGAGAAGGGAGACAGGTTCCCCATGCTGTCGGGGCGGCGGAACATTGTGGTCATCGCCGACGAGGCGCACCGGAGCCAATACGAATTTGTCGAGGGGTTCGCGCGGCATATGCGGGACGCGCTACCCAACGCTTCTTTTATCGGCTTCACCGCTACTCCCATTGAGAAAGCAGACCGAAATACCCGGACGGTCTTCGGGGATTACATCGACATTTATGATGTCCACCAAGCCATCGACGATGAAGTCACCGTTCCAATCCAGTACGAGCCGCGGCTGGCCAAACTGGAACTGAAAGAGGAAGAGAAGCCCAAGATTGATCCTGAGTTTGAAGAGGTCACCGAGGATCAGGAAGAATCCGCCAGGAGCAAGTTACGGTCAAGATGGGCTCGTCTCGAGGCGCTCGTCGGAGCGGAAAAGCGGATCCAGCAGGTGGCCAAGGACATCGTTGAGCATTTTGAGCAGCGCCTGGGGGTCATGGACGGCAAAGGATTGATCGTCTGCATGAGCCGGCGGATCTGCGTGGATCTCTACAACGCGATCATCAAACTACGGCCTCACTGGCATCACCCCGACGACGACAAGGGTTTCTTGAAAGTCGTCATGACCGGCCACGCGTCCGACGGCCCCGAATGGCAGCAGCATAGCCGGAACAAGGAAAGACGGCGCGCCCTGGGCGATGGTTTTAAGGACCCGGATAACCCGATCAAGCTGGTGATAGTCCGGGACATGTGGTTGACCGGATTCGACGTGCCTTCCCTGCACACGATGTACGTGGACAAGCCGATGCGGGGGCATGGTCTCATGCAGGCCATTGCCCGGGTCAACCGGGTGTTCAAAGACAAGCCCGGTGGCCGGGTGGTGGACTACCTGGGAATCGCCCATGAGTTAAAAAAGGCCCTGGCGGAATACTCCGAAAAGGACCGCAAGGAGACAGGCGTTTCTCTGGATGAAGCGGTCGCTGTGCTGTTGGAGAAGTATGAAGTCTTGAAGGCGATGTTCCATAAGTTCGACTATGCGCCTTTCTTCAGGAGATCCCCGCAGGAGAGGGTCCGCGTCATCCCCGCAGCAATGGAGCATATCTTGGCGCTGGAGGACGGAAAGAAGCGGTTTCTCAAGACCGTAGCGGAGATCTCCAAGGCGTTTGCACTGTCGGTTCCTCACGAGAGGGCGCTGGCGATTCAGGACGAGGTGGGGTTTTTCCAGGCGGTACGGGTGGCCATCGTTAAGAATACAGGCATCAACGGCCCGGGGCCGAGCCGGGAGGATCTCGACAGCGCCATCCAGCAGATCATCTCAAAAGCCGTCTCATCGGATCAGGTTGTGGACATCTTCAGCGCTGCGGGTCTGAAAAAACTGGACATTTCCATCCTCTCGGAGGAATTTTTAGGGGAGCTCCGGGGGATGCCATACAAGAATCTTGCGGTGGAGACCCTACAGAAGCTGTTGAACGACGAGATCAGAGTGATCCAGCGCAAGTTCCTGGTGCAGTCCAGATCGTTTGCTCAGATGCTGGAGGAATCAATCCGGAAATACCACAACCGGGCCATAGAGGCAGCTCAGGTGATCGAGGAGCTCATCCGGCTGGCCAGGGAGATGCGGGAAGCCCATCAGCGCGGCGAAAAACTGGGGTTGGGCGAGGAGGAATTGGCCTTCTACGATGCTCTGGAGACCAACGACAGCGCCGTCAAGGTGTTGGGAGACGACACCCTTCGGGCGATCGCCCGGGAGCTGGTGGGAACAGTCCGGGACAACATCTCCATAGACTGGACCGTCCGGGAGAGCGTCAGGGCCAATCTGCGAAGGATGGTCAGGCGAGTTTTGCGCAAGCACGGGTACCCGCCTGACAAGCAGGAGAAGGCCACCCAGACTGTTTTGGAGCAGATGGAGTTTTTCTCGACCGAGTGGGCCGTTAAAGAGCCGACCTCTCAGCCCGCCATAGAGATCGTGCCTATCGAAGAAGCCCAGCCCTATGTGACCCACCTGCCAGTCCACAGTCTCAAGGCGGCTGCCGGAAAATTTGGGGATGGACAGCACGTTGAGGAAGAGGGATGGGTGCGGGTGAACGGCCGTAAGTTGGACAAGGAAATGTTCGTCGCCCAGGTCGTTGGCCACTCGATGGAACCCAGGATCCCCGACAAGAGTTATTGCATCTTCCGTTGGTACCAGGGAGGGTCCCGACAGGGTAAGATCGTCCTCGCCCAATACCGCGGTCCTGCCGATCCTGAAACCGGAGGCTCCTTTACCGTGAAACGGTACAAGAGCGAGAAGGCTGAGAATCCAGATGAAACTTGGCAGCACACCCGGATTGTTCTGGAGCCGCTGAATCCGGTCTGCCCACCCATTGAGTTGAAGCCCAGGTCGGAAGAGGATGTCAAGGTCATCGCCGAGTGGATTGATGTAGTTGGAGAGTTCGAATGAGCAAGGGCGGGCCCTTCGCGGGGATGTGGCGGATCGTCGAGATGGAGCTTTGGGATCGGTCCGATTGCGACCTCCTCGGCCCAGCGCACTTCACGTTTGAAAAGAACGGACTCGGCAACTTTCGGTTCATCGCGGTCGAAGGAGGCATGGAT
>JACPXA010000014.1 GCA_016196785.1 Elusimicrobiota bacterium | reverse complement strand
TGCAGCGTAGGATGGTACTTCGTCAGGAAGGCGTCCGCATGACGACGGAGGAGGTCGTAGCTCAGATGCGGAACAGATGGTGGGGGAGTCACAACGCCGCCCCTTACTTGCCCCGCACCTTCTTGACCAGCTCAGCCAACTGCTTCTCGGTCAGGCGTTTCCCCCGGAGCGTCCGGAAGACCAGCGGCAGCTTGGCGAGGACCTCCTCGTCTTCCAGAAGGTCATCGGGAAGCCGGCCCTTGGCGGCAGCGGCCAGGTCAAAGAAGGTGTACCAGTTTCCGGTTCCCCGCTTGATCTCGATGTATTCGGCGTACTGTTCCAAGACCTTCCGATCCTGCGGAGGCGGCAGCAGACCCCGCTCCAACCGGCTCAGGTTGCCTGGGTCCAGTTTATGCTTCAGGCAGAACTCCCGAAGCGTCAGCCCGAGGGCCTGCCGCTTGGTCTTGAAAAACTCTCCGAAGCTCGCCAGGGTCTTCATCGCTTCCACCTCCCTTCCTGTTGTATAAAGTATACAACAGTCTGCTCGGTAGAGTCAACGGGTTATGGCAGAGAGACGGTAGGATTCCGAACGTCTGCCCCGGTGATTGCACTAGCCGGGCCGGGGCCAGCCCGGATCAGCGAGGCGGCACTACGTAGGACGGCATCTGTCTTTCCGAGATGCCTGTCCCTCCGGTGTCTGGCATCCTTCCAATATGCCGCGTCTACGCTTATCGGTGTGTAGCGCTCCTTTCGGATCCAATCTAAGAACGGAGACTTCGTCTTCACCTGGCCTGCAAATTGCTTGGTGTGCAGTAACGAACACTGCTTCTTTGTGCGGGTCAGACCAACCAGGAATCGACACACCTCAATATCCGTGATGTGGGTCGAGTTCTTTGGTAGATCTCCTGCATGCAGCCCAAGGATGAAGACGTGTTGCGCAGACAGTCCCTTCGCACCCTCGAACGAAGCCAGCTTAATCCGCATACCACCGGCTTCGTCCACCGGTTGCTTGGCCTTCTCACGCTGATCGGCCGTGTCCTTCCAGGTCTTCGCTTCGGCGACGATTTTCTCCCGCAGAGATTCCGGAACCGTTCTGACCAACGCAACCGCCTTGGATGCGCTTATCTGAACGCACTGTGCAGCTAGGGCGCGGTCCTCAACCTCAAGAACAATTCGCCAGCCGATGTTCGCCGCTTGATCCTCCGCCAAGATGTTCAATCCAGCTTCGCGCGCGATTCCACTCTCCTGGTCCGGCCGTATCTCCACAGGAAGACCTGCTTTGATCAGGTGCGCCGAAACCGGGTTCCGATACTGTTGTGGGCCAATCACCAAGACGGTGGGTTCGTGATTCTTCGATGCTTCGTCAATCTCCTCGGCAGGGATCAGTCGGACCGCTTCCTCAATGTACCTTCCGAAATAATTCGCGTTCGCCCGCTGCACGGTGGTCTCAACGAGAACGACCTTCGGGTATCGCTGGCTGTCCTCCCCCTTCCTCGGTTCATAATGCCTGTACGGCTTGTCGATTCGGCCGTTCAGCTTCTGGAGAGCTCGCGCTCTGCTGATCACATCGTTGACGGCACCGACGATTACCTCCGGGCAGCGCATACAGAAAGGGAGCGGGAAGACCTCGTAGTCACCACGCTTGCAGAGCGCCCGAATGTGGTCCCAGCTTGCACCGCGCCACTGGCTGTACAGAGCTTGGTCGTCGTCGCCCGCAATGACGATCGAATTTTTAGAGGCGACTAGTTCGATGAAGGCCGCCTCCATCCGGTTGAAGTCTTGAAACTCGTCGATGAGAACGAGAGCCAAGGCGTCGACCTGATCGCGGTTTCCGTCCAGTGCCAGGTATGTGCGGAAGACGCTGTCGTCGAAGTCCACGGCGTCGTAGTAGTTCGCCCGGGCGAGGTAGAAATCGAGAGCCGGACTCATGTTTAGCGATCTCATTTCTTGCACGAAGACCGGTGTGGGTCCTTTCTTGAGATACTCCCAGTCTCGCTTGATCAAGGAGGCCATTTCGGGAACGCATCGAAAATTCTCCGAGAGGCCGGCCCGCAACCCAGGCTTTCGGCGAAGTAGCGACTGGCAATATCCATGCAGGGTTAAGATGCGCGCGGACATACCAAGGGTACGTTCAAGATCGACCTTCAAGTTGTTGATGAAGGTCAGGACTAGCCTACTGTTTCGGTCTCCCGCGCTGGCGTCAAGAAGCTCCTTGAATAGCATCGTCTTCCCGGTTCCAGGGCCAGCAACGACCAATTTTCGCCGGCTCCCTGAAGCCAGAATTCGATCAACTGCTTCCTTAAGTTCTGTTTCAGGACTCTTTTCCATAACCCCGTCGGGGTTAACCTACCGTGACTGGCAGAAGGGTCATGGTGTCGTTGCCGAAGATGTCGATGACCTTCACAGCGACCGTGTACCGGCCGGGCTTTGGATAGGTATGCTTGGCTGAGGCGAGCTCTATGTTGCGGTTCTGCCGGGTGCGAAAACTTTGCCATTCGTTCTCGAAAATGTAGGAGCCTGTCCATTTCTCTTCAAACTCAAGAAACTCTCGCTGAGCTGACGGGGTGAAGGCCGCTGACTTCGCTTCCGTCCCGAGGCTTTTGGCGACTTTGATGATCTCCTTTCGGCTTTGATAGTCAAAATCCACCGCCCAGTAATCTACCCAGTCGGTCCAGTGCTTGGTGAGCTTCTCGCGCGTGATGACCCCGCCCTTATCCTTGCCGA
>JACPXA010000027.1 GCA_016196785.1 Elusimicrobiota bacterium | reverse complement strand
GGACGTAGTTGCCTTTCTGCCTTATGACGACGGCTGCGAAAGGCAACAAAGCAGCTACGTCCCCGGAACCCCGGAACTAAGATGGAAGAACCGTTGATTTTTGAGTTGTCCCAGCCGGGACGTCGTGCGGTGACGTTTCCCCCTCTCGATGTACCAACCCCTCCCTGGTCACAAATGATCACGTCCACTCTGCAACGTCACCAACCCCCGGCGCTTCCGAGTGTGAGCGAGATTGATGTCGTACGGCACTTCACCCGGCTCTCCCAACGGAATTTCAGCATTGACACCCATTTCTACCCCCTGGGCTCTTGCACCATGAAGTACAACCCGAAGGTATCAAAGATGCTTATCAGCCGCACCAATTACCGGACGCTCCATCCCTGGCAACCGCCCGTCACCTGCCAAGGGATGCTGTGGGTGTTTGCTCACATGGAAGAGCTCTTGGCCGACATCTGCGGGATGGATGCCTTCACCCTTCAACCCGTAGCCGGAGCGCACGGTGAGCTCACCGGAATTCTCCTCGCTCATGCCTACCACCGGGCGCGCGGGCGGTCACCGCACAAGGTGCTCATCCCGGACTCAGCGCATGGGACCAACCCCGCCTCCGCCGCGCTCGGTGGGTTTTCGGTGGTGAGCATCCCGAGCGATCGGCGCGGTCGAATTGACGTAGAGGCCCTCAAACAGGTGTTAGATGAAGACACCGCGTTGGTCATGCTGACCAACCCGAACACCCTCGGACTCTTTGAGGACCGGGTGCAAGAGATTGCCGAACTGACCCACCGGGCAGGAGCGCTGCTGTATATGGATGGGGCCAACCTCAACGCCCTCGTGGGTCTCACCCGGCCTGGAGATCTGGGGTTCGATATCCTCCATGTCAACCTGCACAAAACCTTCGCCACCCCACATGGGGGCGGAGGCCCCGGCGCCGGCCCTGTGGGGGTCAAACGCGCCATTGAACCCTTTCTCCCCGTTCCTCGCCTCAAAACCCAAGGTGACCAACTCGTGTGGTCTGAGGATTATCCGCAGTCCATCGGAAAAGTCCGGGCCTTCCATGGGAACGCTCTCACGATTCTCCGGGCCTACATCTACCTCCGTGCATTGGGACGTGAGGGACTCCGTACCGTCAGTCAACGGGCAATCCTTAACGCCAATTATCTCAGGGTCCGTCTCAAACCGTTCTATCACCTGCCGTATGACGAGCCGTGCTTACATGAATGCATCTTTTCAGCGGTGAAACAGAAAGCCCAGGGCGTGAAGGCGCTTGACATCGCCAAACGGCTCCTGGACTTAGGGTTCCACCCCCCCACGATCTACTTTCCCCTCATTGTCGAGGAGGCATTAATGATTGAACCGGTGGAGACAGAATCCAAGCAGGTCCTTGATGCCTTCGTCAACGCAATGATTGCCATCGCCAAGGAGGCAGAAACCCACCCGGAACGACTCAGGGAAGCCCCCACAACCACCCCAGTCCGCCGCTTGGATGAAGTCAAAGCCGCCCGCGAACCCAACCTCCGCTACCGCCCTCCCGTTCCCCAACAGTCTCAGCGTGCCAACCCAGAATCAAGAAACATGAAGGTTCTCTAAACAATCAGTAACACTTCTGTAAACAGCCCGTCTCACAACGCTCCTCGTTAACACCCCCTAAAAATTTACCAAAGGGTTACGGTTCCATAAGGAAATCTTAATCCCGTTTCCTTATACTTATTCCATCATGAAGTCAGCCAAACGGAGCGTGGCGTGCGGGGTGGTGGTGGTCTTCCTCTATTCGACTCTCGCCACGCCTTTCGCGCAGGCCAACTTCTGGGACGAACGTCGCCAAGCGGTGCAGGACATGAAGGAGGGAGCCAGGGCCGGGGTGGGTTCCGTGAAGACGTTCGCCTCGGGGGCTCACGTGAAGCTGAGCGCCCCTTATGGGGCGCACTCCACTTTGGCTTCGCTGCCTGAGCTTTCCCGCGCCGAGGGTTCGTGGATGAACCGTGTAGCTCCGGTTCTACAATTTCCCCAGCTCAGCCAAAAAGGCTTCACTCCACCCATCCCCGGCCCTGGCTCCCTGTATGTATCCCCTACGGCGTTGAAGCGCTATCCCGTCCTGGGAGGCCTCCCATTCGCCCATGGGACCGTCCAAGCCCTCCACCTCGCTCCAGGCCACCGGGCCCCGTTGGTTATTCACATCCAGGATGCTCACCAAGTGGTGGAGGCCCAGCGGAACATCGCGGGGATCATCCAAAACCTCGTTGATCATCACGGGGTGCACCTCATAGGGATTGAAGGAGCTCTGGGACGGCTCCACCCGGATCCGTACCGAACCTTCCCCACTCGAGAAATCGCCAAAGAACTGGCGGAGTATCTCCTCGAGCAAGGTTTCATTGGTGGCCCAGAGTATGCTGCGATCCTCGCCGAACAGGTCCCAGAGGTATGGGGCGTGGAACACCGGGACCATTACCTGGCCAATATCCAGGCGTTTAAAGATTCCTTACTGCAACGGGCCAAAATCCAGGAATACGAACAAACCCTCACCCAGCATCTTCAGCAATTGAAGGCGAGATTCTATACCACACGCTTACAGCAACTCGATACTCAACTGGACCAGTACGAAAGCGGGAAACTCGGGCTGGGAGCGCATGTCCGATGGCTGCTTAGCGCTGTCCCAGCTTCTACATCACTCGCCCGATATCCGCAGCTTCAGAGCTTCTTACGCACGCTCGCGACAGAAGAGCAGCTCAACCTCCCTCAGGCCGAACGTGAACGCAACCGTCAACAAAAAGGGCTTGAGCTTGGCTCGTTTCGCCATTTGCAGAATTACCTGGCTTACAGCCTCGAGACGGAGCGGATTGACAAAGAGCAACTCTTTCAGGAAGTGTCGCATCTCCAGGCGGCAGTCCAAACCGCGTTGGCGACAGAAGAACTTCAGCGGAGAGTTGCCGATCTCAGTCAGGACATCCGCCTTCTCAAAAAACTGTGGACGCATGGGATGACAGCCACTGATTGGACCCGGTATCAGGTCCTCCGGCCTCGGATACTGACCATTGGTGAAAGAGTCGCCCGATTGGCAAACGCTGCACAGTCTTCTGAACCTCCAGAATTGGCGACAACCCTGGCACCCTTTGAACGGTTTTATCAGGAGGCGCTCGCTCGGGATCGCGCACTGTTTACGAACCTGCTCACCAAGATGTCCAACCTCCGCCAACAGACCGCAATTCTAGTCACCGGCGGGTTCCACACAGAAGGGGTCACCCAGCTCCTCAAGAAGAGAGGCTTCTCCTATGTCACGGTGGTCCCGAAGGTCACGACGGTTCCGAAAGACCACCACCCCTTAGACGTCTTGGTCCAGGACAAGACCCCGATCGAACGCCTCTTCACCGGTGAGAAAATCTTTCTCAAACCGCCGGTCGTGGCACTGTCCAAGAGTGGAGATATCCTCCCTGGTTATCTATACATGAAGGTAGGTACCGAATTGCTCGTCCTCCAGCTTGGGGCCGCGAAGCAATTGCTGAAGGTCCTTCAAGAAGCGGCTCAGGTAGCCGGCTTCAATCCCACTGCAAGGGCTCGTCGCCTCCCCCTCCGACAACTGGCCCAACGCATTCAAGGGCTTGTACAAGCTGAGGCAGACCGTCTGGAAAAAGCCGCACCCCAGTTTGAATCTGTCGGCGCCCTGCGGCCCCTTAGCGTGGCTGACTCTCAGATTACCCTGGATCACGATGGGATCATCCAACAACTTGTGATCCCTCAGTTCGTTGTTGAACCGCGTCTCGGACCTGATCGTGTCGTCGCAAGCGCTGTTTCGATAAGCTCAAATCGTGGCGGCCGCCTCCCAACGGCCAACCATTCGACGGAACGAACCCTCTCCATCCCCGTAGGGGATCACACCGTTCAATTGGATCGGCTTGACTCTGCTCGGGTAGAACCCTTCAATGCCGTAACCAAAAAAACAGGCGCCGATTGGCAGCGTTGGATGACGATTGGAAAGCGACTTGCCCTTACCGCACTGATGGCAATCTTCGTTGGTCTTATCCTTGCCTTCATCTCCTCCGCGGTTTCTGTTCCTTCTGTTATCCTTCCTCCTGTTATCCTTCCTCCCGGTGGTTTCCTGTCCTCCCAGGATCCAAGACCCCACCGCGTCGAACATGTGCTGCCG
>JACPXA010000050.1 GCA_016196785.1 Elusimicrobiota bacterium | reverse complement strand
TCCGCCAAGGGCAAACCTCGGGTGACCGAGGGGCGCAAAGCTTCAGCACCCTAACTCTTCCCGTCTGGGTGGGCTGAGCCGCCGCGGAGCCCTTTCTTAGGAGCCTTGCCAGCCCCAGACTGGGGCTGGTTTTTTTCTGCTTCCTCTTGCCCTCCGCCCACGCCCAGTCGCCCTCCGCCCACGCCCTCCCCCCCACGTCCCTGTGCACACTGTGGATAACCTTGTGCATAAGCTGACCCAGTGATACAATGACGCCGTGCCCACCCCGCTCAAGCTCGGCGTGAGCTACCTAGGAAACCGATTCCTGAAGCACGCCGCCCGTGACCTGGCGGAAATCAGTGAGGTGTGTGACTATGTCGTTCACACCTTCAGCGAAGCAGACCTGTACTTCCACAAAAAAGCCATGGAACGGTTGTTTGCGGCGAGCCGCCGTGTCGGGCTGACGGTCTGGGCCGACCCATGGGGGTTCGGCGGGGTGTGTGGCGGCGAAGCGGTCTCAAAGTTCTTGCTGGACCACCCCTCCGCCTGGCAGATGCTGTCCAACGGGGAGCGCGTCCCGGCTGCCTGTCTCAACAACCCCACCTTCCGTGGGGTTCTTAAAGAATGGTTACTGCACGCGGCCAACTTCGGAGCACAAACCGTTCTCTGGGATGAGCCGCATCCCTACTTGAGCCTCGATCTTGAACTCCAAGGGATTTACACCTGCACCTGCCCCACATGTCAAGCGCTCTTCCGCCAATCCTACGGCGAAGCGCCACCTCCCAAGCTGACCCCAGAAGCCCGCCAGTTCCGGCTTCAGACGATGCGCAATTTCCTTCAGGATCTGATGACCTTCGCGCATCGCAAACGACTCACCAACGTGCTGACCATCTATGCCTTCCAGGGGATCCCGGAGTACGACGAACTCTGGGAGCAAGCGGCGGCGCTTCCCGCCCTGGACAGTTTTGGGTGCGACCCATACTGGCGCTGGCGACGGCGGCGGAACCCCCGAACCCACGTGGGGATGTATGCGGCGAAGGTCGTTGCCTCCTGTCGGGCGCGGGGGAAAGAACCCCATCTCTGGCTCCAGGCAATGCGGCTGCCGACCGGAGCTGAATCGGAGATCGCGGAGGCCGCTGAGGCTGCGGTCGCGGCGGGGGTGCGAAACCTGGCGGCATGGTCGTATGATGGAGGGGAACTCTTAGACGGGGTGTTGTCCGCCCGGCCCCGACGGGTATGGAAGGCGGTCGTCTCGGCCTTTCAACGGCTCCGACGATCCTATGAACGCCACACAGCCACTCATTGATTACGGGGGGGCTATTCATATCCATTCGGACTACTCCTACGACTGCCAGACGCCGCTCGCAGAGATCGTTGCCGCGGCCCAAGAGGCCGGGTTGGATTTTGCGATTCTCACCGATCACTTTCGCCTGGATGCCCGGCATGACGGCTGGGAAAGGTGGCATGGTCAAACGCTGCTCATCGTGGGGGAAGAGATCTCGCCACGCTATAACCACTATGTGGCGTTGGGACTTAGAGAACCCATCGTGGTGTGGAAGGGGGAGCGGAACCCACAGGGGTACATTGACGCGGTAGCCCGCCAAGGAGGATTCGGGTTCATCGCCCACCCCGATCACCCCGGCGCGCTCTTGGCCCAAGTGCGCCGCTACCCCTGGCTCGCCTGGGAGGCGACGGGCTACACCGGCATGGGGATTTGGGACTTGGTGAGCGACTGGATCGGGCAACTCCGTTCGCCGCTCCGCTCGGGCCTCGCCTACCTGACCCCCGCCACGATGCTCACCGGCCCTCGGCCAGAGACGCTCATCCGCTGGGACCAATTGAATCAGCGCTCCCACTGTATCGGCATCGGGGAGGTGGACAACCACAACACCCAACGCCGTGTCCTCGGCATCCCGGTCAGAATCTTCCCGTACCGCTTTGCGTTCCGGACGATCCGCACCCACATCCTGTTGGAACATCCGTTCAGCGGCGAGACCGCGCCGGACATCGCCAAGGTCCTCGGCGCGCTGCGTCAAGGCCGCTGCTATGTGGCTCAAGAGTTCTGGTGGCCAGCGGCAGGGTTCTCCTTTCGCATCTTCGACGACCATCAGGAGGCTACCATGGGCGAGACATTCACGATCCGCGGCCCGGCGCTTCTCGAGGTCAAGGCGCCACAGCGGGGTAGGATCCGACTCATCCACGACGGGCAGCTCCGCCGTCTGGAAGAGCGAACCGGCATGGAGGTAGATGTAAAGTCCCCCGGGGTGTACCGGATCGAGGTCTGGCAGAAACCGTCCCTCTGGCAGGGCTGGAAACCCTGGCTCTACTCCAACCCCATCTGGGTCACACCTGGGGTTGAATGAAGATCCTGCTTCTGCTGAACCCGTCCAAGCGGTGGAAGCCTTCTGTGGAGGAAACGCTGGTCGCTCAGATCCAGCGCGCTGGCCATGAGCCGCTCCTCCGCTGGGTGGATCGGGCAGCCGCGCATGACACCGAACGGTGGATCCAGGAGGGGCTCCACCAAGGAATTCGCCGCTTCGGCGTGGTGGGAGGGGACGGCACGATGAACCGGGTGATCAACGTGTTAGCTCACCAAGGAGCGCTTTCCACGGCAGAGGTCGGGCTCATCCCCGCAGGCTCGTGCAACGATTTTGCGCGGGTGTTGGGGCTCTCGCCCCGCACCTGGTCGGAGGCGGTCCGCCGCCTGTGTAGGGTGGGAACGGCGCTCTACGACCTCGGCGTCGTGAACGGACAATATTTCCTGAACAACGCGGGGGTTGGCCGGCGGTACCTTTCGCCCGCGCATCGGCGAAAGACGCCCATTGAGACCCTCTTGGAGTTCCAGCCGATTCCGCTCGAAGCACGATGGGATCACTCCTCGTTCAAGGGGGCATTCTTCATGCTCCTGGCCTGTAACGCCCCGTATTTTTCAGGGGGGCTGCATTTCTCTGAAGCGCCGGATCCCACGGATGGACGGCTCCACATCTATGGTGTCCCCCCCGCCTGGAAATGGCAGCTCGCCCTGCGCCTTACCGCAGGCCGGTGGGGGCGGCCGCTCCAACATCCAGCGACTTTTCATGCTGAGACCGTCCAGTTTGAGGTTCGAGCCGAGACCAGCCTCTGGCCGCAGGCGGACGGTGAACCACCCCCGCCCCGGAGTACCACCGCGGTGACCTTCCGCATCGCGCCAGAGAAATTGCGGGTGTGCCGATGATCGCGTTTGTGGACATCGAAACTTCCTGGCAGGGGACCATCACCGTGGTGGGGGTCTACCGCCCCCGACGGGGCACGGATCAACTGGTGGGGGAGGAGGTGACTGCCGATCGGTTGTCACAAACCCTCAGGGGCGTCAAACGAATTTTCTCTTACAACGGGAGCCGGTTTGATCTGCCGGTGATCCACCGTTACACTGGCCTCGACCTGGCGCAGCGATACCGCCACCACGATTTGATGTTCGACTGTTGGGCCAAGGGGCTCTACGGCGGCTTAAAGGGAGTGGAGCGAACCCTCGGCATTCACCGCGATACCGAAGGCCTCACCGGCATTGACGCCATGAACCTTTGGGAGCGTCATCGCCAAGGCGACCCTGAGGCGCTGGAGCTCCTTTTACGGTATAATCGAGAAGATATCGAGAATTTGGAGGTGCTCGCCTGGAAACTCAACATCCTTCAGAAAGGGACCGCCAGGCATGCAATTTGTTCCATTTGCTCGACAGCTAAGGCGGAAACTCACGGATGCCGAACGACGGTTATGGACATGTTTGCGATCTCGCCAATTCCAAGGTTATAAGTTTAGACGTCAACAGCCGCTTGGACCGTATATTGTGGATTTCTGCTGTTTTGAACACCGCTTAGTGGTCGAGTTGGATGGGGGACAGCATACGCAACAACGCGAAGCCGATGCACAACGAACAAGCTTTCTGAAATGTCAAGGATTCGAGGTCATCCGTTTTTGGGATAATGATGTGCTCAACAACTTAAACGACGTATTAGAAGCGATTACCTTGAAGCTCAAGACACCCTCACCCTCCCCTCTCCCATCAAGGGAGAGGGAAGCACATACCCACACAAAAGTCGAAAGTATTCGATGACGACTCCGGCGGTACATACGACACAGAACATAAGTGGGTTGGAGGAGTTGTGCCGGGCTGGGACGTTTGTCGTCACAGCGGAGTTAGGTCCGCCCAAAAGCGCTGACGATCAGTACGTGCGCCAGAAAGCACAGCGGCTGAAAGGCGCCGCCGATGCCTACAACATCACCGACAACCAGTTGGGGGTCGTGCGGATGTCGTCATTGGCAATGGCCCACCTGCTGGTAGAAGAAGGCCTCGAACCGGTGATGCAGATCACCTGTCGGGATCGGAATCGCCTCGCGCTGCAATCCGACCTCATGGGCGCCTGGGCGCTCGGCGTACGCAACATCCTCTGCCTCACCGGTGACCACCCGAAATTCGGCAATCATCCCGAGGCAAAGACGGTATATGATCTCCGGGTCGGCGACCTTATCGCACTGGCCCGCCGCTTCCGTGAGGAGGGGACTTTTTTGAACGGCGAACCGCTCAAAAGCCGCCGGGACGATCCTATTGTCGCCCCGAAATTCTTCATTGGGGTCGCCGCCAACGCCAGCACCAGTCGCCCAGAAGCGGCAGTGAAGTATCTCGAAGAGAAGATATTGGCGGGAGGGCAGTTCGTCCAAACCCAGCCGGTGTTCGACCTTGATCGCTTTACTCAATGGATGGAGTTGGTCCGGGCCAAAGGGTTGCACCAGCGGGTTCGCATCTTCGCCGGGGCGATGCCGGTCAAGTCCGCCGCCATGCTGCGGTACATGCAGGAGCATGTGCCTGGTTCGAACATCCCTCCCTCCCTGATTGAGCGGTTGGACCGCGCCGCTGACCCGCAAGCGGAAGGGCTTGCGATCTGTCAGGAGACCGTGTCGCAACTGCGGCGCATCCCCGGCGTGGGTGGGGTGCATCTCATGACCGTTGGATGGGAATCGGCGATCCGTAAAGTGGTGGAGACGGCTGGCCTCCTCCCCC
>JACPXA010000042.1 GCA_016196785.1 Elusimicrobiota bacterium | reverse complement strand
CGTGGAGGAAATCACCTCACCCTTGACGCTCCGTTGCATATCGGTGACCTCCTCGGGACGCTCATCAATGAGGAGTACCATCAGGACGACCTCAGGGTGGTTGGCCGTGATGGAATTGGCAATTTTTTGAAGGATGACCGTCTTCCCCGTGCGCGGCGCCGCCACGATCAACCCGCGCTGCCCTTTCCCAATCGGTGCGACCAGGTCCAGCACCCGCATGGAAAGCTCATCCTTCTTGGTTTCCAAGACGAGCCGGGAGTTGGGATAGAGGGGGGTTAGGTTGTCAAAGAGGGAGCGTTCCCGGATGCTCTCGGGATCGGCTGTATTGACCGACTTGACTTGCAGGAGGGCGAAAAACCGTTCCTGGTCCTTGGGAGGACGGACATACCCCGCCACCGTGTCACCCTTCCGAAGGGTAAACTTCTTAATCTGCGAGGGAGAAATATAGATATCATCAGGCCCTGGGAGGTAATTGTAGTTGGGACTACGGAGAAAACCGAAACCGTCCGGAAGGATCTCGAGTGTCCCCTCGTCGTAGATCAGGCCGTTTTCCTTCGCCTGAGCTTCCAGGATTTTCGCGATCAACTCCTGCTTCCGGAGTCCCGAGGTGGTCTCCAGCTTCAGCTCCTTGGCGATCTTGGTGAGTTCCGGTAAAGTGAGTTTGGACAGCGCGCTTCCGTCCATTTGGGTTGTTGGCACAGTGGGGCCCTCCTCATTTTCTGGTGTATGTGATGTACGTTGGGATCTTCATGTCCTTCGGCTAATGCGAGTTGATGTACGATGGAAGAAATCAATCAGGAAGAATGTGCTTTTCCTAGAGTTCCGGTCGGTGTTCTAAGTATAACTTACCTTCTTCCGCCTGTCAATGGCTTTTTGGGCCGAGAGGCTCATGGGTTGTTATGTCTCTCCAGAAGCGGCGAACTTGCCGGAACAGGGCTGTCCGTGATCCCGAGTTGTCTAGGACGACATCGGCATGTTGGACCGTTTGGGGAGTCCACACGACAACGACCTTGTCTACCAAGGGAGTGAGCCTGGCCTCAAACAGGAGGGGGGCATCCAAGACTACCACCCCATGTGCGTTCTTGAGCCGTGACCGGATTTGCCGGATGATGGGTGGGTGGGTGATCCGCTCCAGAAGCCGACGCTGGGAGGGGTGCTGGAATACCCATTGGCCAAGCCTCTGACGGTTGAGTGTCCCTCCTGGTGAAAGGAAGCGTCTACCAAACACGCGAACAAGCCTTCGCCACACCGGATGGCCGGGACGAACCACCTCCCGGGCGATTCGATCCGCGTCAATGATGGTGGCTCCTCGTTGACGCAGCACCTGCACGACGGTGCTTTTCCCAGTGGCAATCCCCCCCGTAAGCCCGATCACCAACCGTTGCATTAGTGTTGGCAATAACGGCAAAACACCGAAGACCGCCCGCTGACCTTGAGACCCACCAGTGGTGTTTCGCATCGGGGGCACGGTTGGCCCGCCCGGCGATACACGGCATGGAACCGCTGAGCACGACCGGGCCGCCCCAAAAGATCCCGATAGGTGTTCTGAGAAGACCCTCGGCGCCGAATAGCTGACCGAAGGGTTGCCTGGAGCGCTGCCCACAGGTGAGTTACCTCATAAGCCCGTATCCGATGCGCTTTGCGCATCGGTTTGATCCCTGCCCGAAACAACGCCTCCTGGGCATAGATGTTGCCCACCCCCGCGATGATCGTTTGGTTCATCAGGAGAGGCTTAATGGCTCCGGTATGCCGGCGCAAGAGCTCGGCAAACTTGTCACGATCACACCCATCCTTGAGGTCAGGTTTTCGCCTGACCCCATCACTACCGATGGGCAAGGGTTCGGGTCCTAACCGTGCGAGGGGGGGTACGGTGTGCCAATCGCGAGCGAGGAAGATCTTCCCAAACCGTCGTTGGTCTCGGAAATATAAGCTCCTTCCATCTGCGAAGGTGACAATCAGCCGAGGGGTTGGATTGGTAGGGGGTTGCTCGGAAGGCGTCCCTAACAGTAGCTGTCCGGTCATCCGCAGATGAACAATTAGGAACTGCTCCCCCCTCACCCTGACCCTCTCCCCCGGAGGGGAGAGGGGATAGGATTCACGTGCCTCTCCCGCCTGGGGAGAGGCCGACCCGCAGGGTCGGGTGAGGGTCAAGATGAGATATTTACCATACCGTTGAACGTTGGTGATCGTGGTCCCCTGAACGGATTGGGAGAAAGTGGCCGGCGGGAGTTCACAGATCACCGTGGGATCCAGGACCTCCACGCGTTGGATGGTGGCGCTGAGGACGAACTGAATCAAATCTCGGCGAATGGTTTCAATCTCTGGAAGTTCAGGCATCGGAGTCTAGTCATTGTTTCGACTGTGAATAACGGCGCATCATCTCATGCTCTCTCGCTGTCAAGCTCTGGACCCCCTGGTGCAAGATCTTGTCGAGGATTCGATCCACTTCCTGCTCCAGCGTGGGAGAGGGCCTGCCCCGAGCGGAGTCGAGGGGTGGTCGCCGCCGACGCAGGGCAGCGCGAGTTCGGTCAAGGACTGACAATGCCCAACGGGCCCAGGGGGCCAGTCCCCGTGCTCCGATCAAGTAGAGATACCCCGCAATCAATCCCCCGAGATGGGCGAACCGGGCGACCCCCCCCATTGTCCCCGCCAGGCTGGCTAGTAATTCAATCAGGCCAAAGAGCACCGCCATCTGCCAGGCGTAAAAAGGGATCAATCCATAGAGGTACACCGTGGCATGAGGAAACTCCATGGCAAACGCAACGAGCAGTCCAAAGATGGCTCCAGAGGCGCCAATCGTTGGGACGCCCGAGTGAGGTGCCAAGAGGACGGTACACACTCCGGCTCCTCCCCCAGTCACCAGGTAGTACCTCAGGAATTTTTGATTCCCCCAGCGCTCCAGGAGCGGGGTTCCAAAGGCCCATACGATGTACATGTTCAACAGCCAATGGAAAAGGCCCCCATGGAGGAAGAGGTAGCTGACCGACTGCCACAGGAACCCGTGCTCAATGACCAGCCGGGGGGTCAGGGCGAACCATCTCATCAGCCACGGATCGCTAAATTGCTGGGCGAGGAACATTCCGCTGGTCACTAGAATAAGCCACTTCACGGCTCCCCGCCAGGCTCCGAACCAAAACGGCCGATGCAGATCAGAGAGACTCATGAGCCTGCATATGGCGCAAGGTCGCGCCAGTTGTCCCCCGCTTTAAGGTCTACAACCACAGGGATATCAAGGGGGAGCGCCTGTTGCATGATCTGCTGAATGTGAGGGGCGACCTCTGGCAACTCGGCCGATGGAACCTCAAAGACCAATTCATCGTGAACCTGCACAAGCATGCGGGTGCTCCAGCCTAGGCGCTGAGCAGCCTCGTGGAGCCGGAGCATGGCGACCTTGATGAGATCCGCGCTGGTCCCTTGAATTGGGGTATTGATGGCGGTGCGCTCGGCGAACCCCCGCATGCTCCCGTTCGTTGAGTTGATCTCAGGAAGATACCGGACCCGGCCCAGGAGGGTCGTGACATACCCTTGCTGTCTGGCTTGGACCAAAGTCCGTTCGATCCAGGCTTTCACCCCAGCGTAGCGGGTAAAGTACGACTCAATATAGCGTGCCGACTCTTCCTTAGGAATACCCAGTTGCTGGCTGAGTCCAAACGCCGACACCCCGTACACCAAGCCAAAGTTAATGCTTTTGGCCATCCGCCGTTGCGCCGGGCTGATGTCCTGGGGGGCCACACCAAAGATCTCACAGGCGGTCGCGGTGTGGATATCCTCTCCCCTCTGGAACGCGGCGCATAGCGCTGTGTCCTTGGAGACATGGGCAAGGACGCGAAGATCGATCTGTGAATAATCGGCGGAAAGCAACGAGTACCCCCGGCGAGGGAGAAAGGCCCGCCGGGTTTTCCGGCCAGGCTCGGAGCGGATCGGAATGTTCTGGAGATTGGGATCGCTGGAACTTAATCGGCCGGTAGCGGTAACCGTCTGGTTGAAACTGGTATGCACCCGTCCGGTGGCTGGATCCACCTGCTCCAGCAGCGCATCAATGTAGGTGGACTTCAACTTCTGAAGTTCCCGGTAGTCCATCAGCCGCGCCGGCAGATCGTGGCTTGGGGAAAGGGCCTGCAGGACCTCTTCATCGGTCGAATAGCCGGTCTTTGTCCGTCGGATGACGGGCAATCGGAGCTTCTCAAACAGAATGAACGCCAACTGCTTGGGCGAGTTGAGATTGAATTCCTGTCCAGCCAGCCGGTGAATCGCGCGTTGCAAGACAGCCATCTCTTCAACAAACTGTTGACCCAGTTCCTTGAGATACGGCACATCCACCGCGATTCCTATCTGTTCCATGTCGGCTAAGACCTTGACCAAGGGCATCTCCACATCATAGAAGAGCCGCTCTAACCCTTTTTCCTTCAAGAGCGGTGCCAGGCGATCGGCCAAGCGCAACACCATCTCGGCATCCGCGCACGCATAGGAGGCCACCCGTTCAATGGGGACTTGATCCATGGTCCGCTGCTTGCTGCCCTTTCCAATAAGCTCTGCAATAGTGGTCATCCGTTCCCCGAGGAGATCGAGGGCGAGAGCCTTGAGGTTGTGGGTGGCTCGGGAGGGGTTCAGGCAATACGACGCCACCATGGTATCGAAGGCAAGCCCTTCGAGCTCGAGGCCAAACCGGCGTAACACCGCGAGATCATATTTGATGTTCTGTCCATACTTGTGAATGGCGGGGTTCGCCAAGATCGGACGAAGCACATTACAAACTTGAGCTTTTGGCAACTGCGTAGTACGAGAAAGCGCTTGATGCCCAACAGGAAGGTATACCGCTTCAAAGGGCTCCATCGCCAGGGCAATGCCCACGAGGTCCGCCCCGTGGGGATCGAGGGAAGTGGTTTCGGTATCTACCGCCAATCGTTCGGCGCGCGCCCATCGTTCGGTCCAGGCCTCGAGCTCCTGGGATGAACTTACGGTGTGGTAGCGCAAGGGACGACCGCCAACGGAAATGTTGGGATCCTTCTGGACCGGTAAGAGCTCCGCCAAGAGGCTCAAAAACTCCAGCCGCTGAAGGAGGAAGGTGAGGACGGGGAAATTCGGTTCCCGGACCTGACACCGCTCCCAGGAGAGATCGAGCGGGACGGACCCCGCTAAGGTAATCAGCCGGCGACTGAGCTGGGCCTCCCGCTCGTGTGTGCGAAGCGCTTCCCCCACCTTGCCGTCAATTTCTTGGGTATGGGCCAAGACCTCTTCCAACGAGCCATACTGTTGGATCAGCTTGATCGCGGTCTTCTCTCCGATCCCCGGGACGCCGGGGACATTATCCGAGACATCTCCCATGAGCGCGAACATATCCACGAGTTCTTTAGGCTCCACCCCATACCGCTTGCGCACGGCCTCCCGATCATACACGATCCCCTTTGGTTCATTGAAGACCCGGACCTGGTCGCTAATGAGCTGCAACGCATCCTTGTCGCTAGTGACGATGAGCACCTGATGACCTCGAGCGGCCGCTTGCCGGCTCAGTTCCGCGATGAGATCGTCGGCCTCATACCCTGCTTGCTCAAAGCGCGCCAGGGAGAGTGCAGAGACCACCTCTTTGGCCACAGGGATCTGACTCAGGAGGTCAGGATCGGGTTCTGGCCTTGTGGCCTTATACGCCTCATAGGCCCTCTCC
>JACPXA010000029.1 GCA_016196785.1 Elusimicrobiota bacterium | reverse complement strand
CTCGCTCAGCGGAAGCAAATACGCCGTAGGTGGCAGAGCGGTAATTGTACACGAAAAGGCCGATGATTTTGGTCAGCCTGTTGGGAACGCCGGTGGACGCATTGGTTGTGGTCTCATAGTGATTACCGGACGCTAATTCCATAGGGGGAGTGATGAGGGCATCGTCAGACAGCCGACCACGGGTAGGGATCCTCATGGGAAGCCAGGGTGATCTTCCCAAAATGGGGAAGGCCGCCGAGGTCTTGCAGACATTTGGCGTCCCTTACGAGATCCTCGTGCTCTCGGCGCACCGGTTGCCTGACCGGGTCGCGGAGTATGCCGCGCAGGCGGAGGGGCGAGGGCTCCGAGTGCTCATCGCCGGCGCTGGCATGGCCAATCACTTAGCGGGAGCCATCGCCGCCCACAGCCTGTTGCCCGTGATTGGCGTGCCGTTAAGTAGCAGCGCCCTCAATGGGGTAGATGCCCTCTACTCCACGGTTCAGATGCCGAGCGGCGTCCCGGTTGCCACCGTTGCGATTGATGGTGCCACCAACGCAGCGTATCTGGCTGTGGAGATCCTTGCCCTAGCCGACGACCAACTCAAGAAACGCTTGAAGGAGCTCCGGGCTGCCGAACGCGCCAAGCTCGAAGCCGGTTCAAAAAAACCAGGCTGATCCCAGGCCATAGTCCACGAGGCGATTGTCCGGTAGGCCAAACAATCGGTTAGCGGAGATGGTGAGATTAAACCGGTTGAGGACCTTGTAACTAAACGAGGTCCCCATGGTGTGGTAGGTGACCGCCGAAAATCCGTTGACCCGCTCGTGCATTCCAACGAGATAAATGGCCACGACCATCCGCTGTGAGAGTCGGTAGCCTGTCTGTACCCCCCAACCGTAAATGTTGGCGTTGATATCGGTGTCGAGCCCGCCCAGGTTATTGAAGTGTCCGTAGTAGCTCCCCAGGGTCCCCAAATACCTCTCCCAGTCCTTGGTGAGCGAAACTGAAAACGCCCCACCGAGGAGTCCAGAGAAGTTGGGGAGATCTTTTGACACCGTGGCGAGATACGAGAGCCCAGGACCGACCGTCAACGTATAGTGACCCCTGAAGTACACGGGGTGGAGATATTGGAGAATGAGGCCGCTCCGGTAGGTCCTCAGCCCTTCGAGATCAATGCGCGAGGTGGGGATGGAGAACTTGAGGTGTTTGTCCTTCCGGGCGCCAAAGTCGAGGGCGAACCCCGGCGAGACGGAGATCACCGAGCCCTCGAATCCGGAGTTCTTGAACTGGCCGTAGCCGGAGGAGATGGTCGGGTCGGTGCCGGGGACGGCGAGGTGTTGTCGTTCCTCGAAGGTCTTGGTCGGGGAGAAGATGACGTCGTGAAACGTTGCCTTGACCGTGCTGCCAATGCTTCCCACGGGGCTACCGGAGAGTTGGGCCCCGGCGCCCGAGTTGATGAGCCGGATGAAGGGGGTCAGGAACTCTTCGCGCTTGAGGTAGTCCTTGAGGGCGGTGCTGACGGCATCGGTGTTCGCGCCGGTGAAGGTTTTATCAATGCGTAGTTCGGTGCTGATAAAACGCAAGGAGGTGCAGTTCGTCCCGCAGGCGTCTGGCGTCACGTCAAAGGTGAACGGGTGATCGAGGATCTCCAGTGTAAGGTCTCTCGGGTTTTTTTCGTAATCCTTGGCGAACGCGATGATCCCGTCCTGGCTGATAGAGGTCCACACCCCGTTTTCCAAGACCCTGATCGGGTCTTTGGCATGACTGAGGGACGCCCCGGACATGCCGGCGAAGGTCACGATGGCAAGCACCGTTCGAGCGGATCGTTTCATTGGCCAATCCGAATGTACAGGGAGATTCCTGGCTTTGCAAGTGGTATTTTTCGGTGCGCGATTTGATAAAATAAACCTTTAGACGGTGAAACAAAGGAGGGGAACATGAACGGAACCATCAGTTGTAAGCGGTGTCTGGTGACGGCGTTCTTGGTGTTTGTCGCGGTTGTGGCTGAGGGGATGGTTTTTAACAATGTCTGTCTGGGTAGACAGTACGAGATTCACAAGTACCTTTGGCGCGACCCCGCGCGGGTGAAAACGCTGTTTCCTCTGTTGATCCTCAGCAATGCCGTCTTCGCCTACTTCTTTACCTGGATCTTTGCCAAAGGCTATGAGTCAGGGAAAGGAGGATTGGGCCAGGGATTCCGGTTTGCCCTCCTTCTTTGGCCTGTGGCCAGCCTCCATGTCCAACTCGCGCAGGCGCCATTCCTCTACATCCCGCTCCGGTTTTTCGGGTTCTGGGCGTTGGATGGACTACTCGCGTGCCTCGTTGCGGGGATCGTGGCAGGGCTGATCTACAAACCATCCACTCCATCCTAAGTCGTTTCCTTTGTCCATGAAAGCTGTCATCTTCCGCGAGCATGGCGGCCCAGAGAAATTGCTGTACACCGATGTCCCAGAGCCGACGCTAGGACCTCAAGACGCCTTAGTCCGAGTCAAAGCGTGTGCGCTCAATCACCTGGATATCTGGGTCCGTCAAGGGATTCCTGCGTATCGGATCACACTTCCCCATATCTCGGGGAGTGACGTGGCGGGGGAAATCGCCAAATTGGGTGCTGAAACGGGGAGCACATCAGCCCCGACTGGTGGAGTACCCCTCGCACGATCCCTCTCGGTAGGAGCCCGTGTCCTCATCGCTCCTGGCTTAAGCTGTTTCCGGTGTGACTGGTGCCTGGCGGGGCATGACAACCTCTGTGAACAGTATCGGATTCTTGGAGCGGGGAGCGATGGAGGATACGCCCAGTTCGTGAAGGTCCCGGCCCTGAATCTTATTCCGATCCCTGGCCAACTCTCATTTGAGGAGGCCGCTGCCTTTCCCTTGGTCTTTCTGAGCGCGTGGCATATGCTGATTACACGAGCCCGGTTGCAACCGGGACACAGCGTCTTGGTTGTTGGCGCGGGGGGCGGGGTCGGGACCGCTGCGATCCAGATCGCCAAACTTGCCGGAGCACGAGTGCTGGCAGCCGCCACGACAGAAGTCAAGTTGGGGAAAGCCAAACAGCTGGGGGCTGACGCCGGGATCCTGGTGACCGAGAAGGACTGGCCGACCCAGGTGCGCCGCCTGACCGACCAGCGAGGGGTGGATGTGGTGTTTGAACACGTCGGCCCAGCGACGTGGGCGGGTAGCCTCGCATGTCTGGCGAAACATGGTGTGCTTGTCACCTGCGGGGCTACCACAGGACCTGAAGTGCCCCTGGACCTGCGGTTTGTGTTCAGCCGCCAATTGGCCATTCTTGGCTCGATGATGGGGACCCGACGAGAACTCTTGACCATCGCCGAACTCGTCGGTCAACGAAAACTCATCCCCGCGATTGACTCAACGTTCCCGCTTTCAGAGGCCCATACCGCCCAAGAGAAGCTCCTCCGCCGAGAGCACTTCGGCAAGATTCTCCTCCGCCCCTGACCCCAGCGGTTGCTTAAAGACCTCAAAAAATGCTAAATTGTCGCATATTCTCGTCCTTTTTTCTTTTCCAATGTTACCAATCGCTTCGTCTAGTGTATCAAGGAGTATATGAGAACCCAAGACGGGATTGAACTCTCCATTGTGATCCCTGTGTTCAATGAAGAGAGAAACCTGGAGGAACTCGAGACACGCCTCCAGCAGGTGCTGAGGGCGATCGGGCGATCGTACGAGATCATTTTTGTGGACGATGGAAGCTCCGACGGCTCGCTGGGGCGGCTTCGCCAGTTTGCCGAGCGGGAACCGACGGTGCGGGTGATCGAGTTTAACCGAAATTATGGCCAGCATGCGGCGGTCCTCGCAGGGTTTAGCCAGGTCCGAGGGGAGATCACGATCACGCTGGATGCCGACCTGCAGAATCCGCCCGAAGAGATCCCCAAGCTGCTCGCCAAGATGGAAGAAGGGGTTGACGTGGTGGGGGGGTATCGCCAGGATCGCCAAGACACGTGGATGCGTCGGTGGCCCTCCGCGTTGGTGAATAAGGCCAGTTCCTGGATGACGGGGGTGCACCTCAAGGATTACGGCTGCATGCTGCGCGCCTACCGGCGCCCCATCGTTGACCATATTAACCAGTGCAGCGAAACCGCGACCTTTATCCCGGCACTCGCTAATAGCTTTGCCAAACGCGTTGCTGAAGTGCCCGTAGGTCATGCCCCTCGCATGCAGGGACGGTCAAAGTACCCCCTCCTCAAACTCCTGCAGTTGAACTTCGATTTAATGACCGGGTTCTCCCTTTTGCCCATTCAGGTGGTTGGCGTGGCCGGGGTTGCCGTGGCGCTGGGGGGATTGAGTTTCGCGATCTTCCTCTTTGTCCGACGGCTGATTGTGGGGCCTGAGGTAGAAGGGGTCTTTACCCTCTTTGCCATTCTCTTTTTCTTTATGGGGTTGCAGTTGTTGGCGTTAGGGCTGCTCGGCGAATATATTGGACGTATTTATCAAGAGGTGCGCAAGCGACCACGGTATCTGATCCGAAGTGTCCACCCGTCTTCTAGAGGAGCCGGAGGCGTGGCTTTGCCCTGCCGCATCGTGGTCTTGGCCTATCAAGACATTGGCTACGCCTGCCTTGAGGAACTCTTCCGAAGAGGCGAGAATGTCGTCGCGGTGTTCACGCACCCGGATGATCCACAGGAGCACGTCTGGTTTCGGTCGGTCAAGGCGCTGGCAGAGGCGCACCACGTCCCGGTGTATCAACCGGAAGACATCAACGCTGACGAATGGGTGAGCCGGCTACATCGGTTAGCGCCTGACCTGCTCTTTTCGTTTTACTTTCGCAAGATTGTCAGCCCAGAGATCCTCTCCATCCCCCGTCTTGGCGCCTTCAACGTGCATGGGTCGTTGTTGCCGAAGTATCGTGGGCGATGTCCAGTGAATTGGGTGCTCATCCATGGGGAGCGCGAGACCGGGCTGACCCTGCACCACATGACCGTGCAGCCCGACGCCGGAGATATCGTGGCACAGCGGGCCGTCCCCATCAGCAAGGATGATACGGTTCTCACCCTCTATCACAAAATGGCCAACGCCTGCGGTCCCCTGCTTCGCGAGGTGTTGCCTTTGTTAAAGGCCGGGACCGCCCCACGGATTCCTCAGGACCCTCGGCAGGCGACGACCTTTGGCCGGCGTCGTCCCGAGGACGGCCTGATCCACTGGGAACAGCCGGCCGGGGCGATTTACAACCTGATTCGCGCAGTGACGCATCCGTATCCAGGGGCTTTTACGTATTGGCAAGGGATCCCCCTGCGGGTCTGGGCGGCGCGTCCCCTGGACGTGGATGATTTCGCAGCATCCCCCTCGCCAGGAGAGGTCGTGTCGCTCCAGCCATTCACGATTATGACCGGCGAGGGACAGCTCCGCCTCCAGCGAGTTCAGCTCGGGGACGAGCCGGAGTGTGACGTGGAAGTCTTTACCGCCCAGCACGGGGTACAGCTCGGTATACGGTTAGGGGGAGAAGAAATCGTTAAAAGGGAACTGAAGGATGAAACCCCCCTCACCCCCTCCCTCTCCCCCCTTCGGGGGGAGAGGATTAAGCCTGCCCTGAGCGGAGTCGAAGGGGTGAGGGGGGACCCATGAAAATCCTCATCCTGGGCGTCAACGGATTCATCGGTAACCGTCTGGCGGAACGCATCCTGGACACCACCACCTGGGAGGTGTTTGGGATGGACCTCGGCTCGGACAAGGTGGACCATCTTCTAGAAAACCGCCGATTTCACTTCGTGGAAGGTGATATCTCCATCAACCGCGAATGGGTCGAGTATCACGTCAAGAAATGCGATGTGGTGCTCCCGCTCGTCGCCATCGCCACGCCGATCGCGTACGTGCGACAGCCGCTGCGCGTGTTTGAGCTCGATTTTGAGGAAAATCTGCGGGTCATCAGGGACTGCGTGAAATACAAGAAACGGGTCATCTTCCCCTCGACTTCTGAGGTCTATGGCATGTGCCCCGATGAGTCATTCAACGAAGATACGAGCCACCTGGTCCTTGGTCCAATTCAAAAGCAACGGTGGATCTACAGTTGTTCCAAACAACTCTTAGATCGGGTGATCTGGGCGTATGGTCAGGAAGAACACCTGTCGTTCACCCTGGTGCGTCCGTTCAATTGGATCGGCCCCAAGCTGGATGCCCTGGCCGCCCCGAAGGAAGGGAGCTCGCGGGTCGTCACACAGTTCATCCACAACCTGGTCACCGGTCAGCCCATCAAACTGGTCAATGGCGGCGAGCAGCGCCGGAGTTTTACGTATCTCGACGATGGCATTGACTGTCTGATGAAAATCATCGAGGACCCGGACAAAGTCTGCAATGGCCAGATCTTTAACATCGGCAATCCCTTGAACGACATCACCATCACCGAACTGGCCTATACACTCAGGACCATGTATCACCGCCATCCGCTCTACCAGGGAGATGGGGTTGGTCCTGAGATTGTCCATGTGACGGAAGAGGCCTATTATGGGCCTGGCTACCAAGATATGGCCTTCCGCAAACCGATGATTCAGAAGGCGAAAGAGCTCTTAGGATGGGAACCGCGCGTGGATCTTGAGACCGCACTGGCCCTGACGTTGGATGCCTACCTCCTGGAACATCAGAACCGTTCCATGAGAGCAGAAAGCCCTGCGGTATTCCCTAATCCTCCGATAGCGCCCAAGAATGCAGGGGACATAGTTCACTCGATGGGTGTAGCCCCCCTCACCCTTGATCCCTCTCCCTCGAGGGGAGAGGGTGGGGGTGAGGGTGAATGACCCATCCAACCACGCTGGCCCTCAAGGTCGATGTCGATACCTACGAGGGGATGCGACGCGGGGTCCCCAACCTCTTAACCCTCTTCCGTGACCTTGGCATTCACGCCACCTTTTTCATTCCCTTTGGCCCGGATAACTCCGGGAAAGCCATTCGGCGATTCTTCACCCAGCCAGGATTCCTGAAGAAGATGCTGCGGACCCGGGCGGTGCGGCTCTATGGGTGGCGCACCATCCTCTCCGGCACAGTGCTCCCCGCCAGACCCATCGGCGCGTCGTTTCCTGGGCTGGTCCGGCAACTTCGCTCTGACGGCCATGAGGTTGGCCTGCACGGACATGACCATGTGAGGTGGCAAGATGAGCTGGACCGTTTGAGCGAAGAGGACATTGCGGGTGACCTCACCGCTGGGGCCGCGGCCTATGCCCAGGCCACTGGGGCCCGCCCCACGAGCACCGCCGCCCCTGGCTGGCGGTGTAACGCCAAGAGCCTCGCGGTGCAGCAAGCCCTGGGGTTCACGTATCACAGCGATACCCGGGGAACTACCCCCTACTTTCCCGTGCTGGAGGGACAGCGGTTTCAGACCTTGGAAATTCCTACGACGCTGCCGACGCTGGATGAACTGCTGGGAACCGATGGACTTGAGGGCGAGGCACTGACCCGCCGTCTCCTTGGAAACCTTCGGCCCAACGGGTTGAACGTCCTCACCGTCCACACCGAAGTGGAAGGGACCGCGTTGCTCGAATGGTTTCGTGAGTTCCTGCTGGCGCTTCGGCGTGCCGGCATCGGCATAAAGCGGCTCGAAGAGATCGCATCCCAATGTCTCGAGGCCCCCCAGACCGTGCCGAGCTGTTCGGTGGTACGCCGTAACGTCCCCGGACGAGCGGGGGTTGTCTCCTGCCAAGGTCCTGTCCAACCAGTGGGTTTCCAGGCGGTCACCAGATGACGATCCAAACGTCTCGAGACCGGTGGCTGTGGGGGTTACTCCTCGTTGTTGCTGGACTCTACCTGTTCCGGCTGGGGGCGGTGGGGTTGTACGAACCCGCCGAAGGCCGCTACGCCGAGATCGCCAGAACTATGGTAACGTCTGGAGATTGGGTGATTCCACGCCTCAACGGGGTGCGCTACTTTGAGAAACCCCCACTCCTCTATTGGACCACAGCGGTGTCGTTCCAGTGGTTCGGGCTGAATGAGTTTGCGGCGAGGCTGCCCACGGCCCTGGCCGCCCTCGTGGGAATTGTTGCGACGGTCATGTTAGGGATGACCTTGGGGAGGGAAAGCGCCTGCCCCGAGTCCCGAGCGGAGCCTGCCCTGAGCGAAGTCGAAGGGTCGAGGGATCGAGGGGTGGGGGTTCGGGCGGGACTCATCCTGGCCACCAGCCTCGGTTACTTTCTCTTTGCACGGGTGGTGCGTCCCGATATGTGGCTCATCGCTGGATTGACGGTGGGCCTCCTTTTCTTAGTCCGCGGCTTTCTGGGGAGAGGTCACCCTAGGACATGGAGCGTCGGAGTGGGGCTGGCGCTGGGTATCACGGTGCTGGCAAAGGGGGCGATCGGGGTCGCTATCCCGCTGGGCGTGCTGGGGGTGTTCCGGATTCTCTCCCGTCGCTCGGTTGTGGGGAGAGGGCAACGGGGGAGGCTCGAGCAGTGGGGCGGACTCCGGCGGTTTTCCCTATGGTGGGGCCTCGGAGTCTTCTTGGCGGTGGTCCTCCCGTGGCATGTCTGGATCGCAGTGCGTGATTCCCAGTTTTTCTGGTTCTATGTCGTGAATGAACATCTCATGCGGTTCGTGAACCATCGTGTCCACAGCGATGCCACCCCCCTCCCTATCCTGCTCTTCTGGTTGGTGAGTGGGGTATGGGCGTTTCCCTGGGCGACGCTGCTCCCTGTTGCGTGGGTGGAACGGCGGCTTTGGATCCCCTGGCGGCACGCGAGCCGATTAGACCGTGCCTTCAACCTTGTGGGTCTCTGGGCGGTGGTGGTGGTGGGGATATTCACCGCCAGCGCCTCCCGCGCAGAGTACTATGCGCTCCCTGCCCTACCGGCGGTGGCGGTGTTGGTGGGGAAATTCTGGGCTGAGATTGATGCCAAACGGATTGTGCTGACCTCTCCCGCCCGGTGGATCCCCGCAGTGGTCTATCTCGTGCTGGGAGTCGTGGGGGTCCTTGTCTTTAAGCAGGTGGTGCTGCCCGGCCGGGTGGAAGCGATGGCCTGGGGGGAGATGATCCAGCGGGTCTTTTTGAGCGTCCCGTTCGCCACCTCCTTGGGCATCCCCACTCAGGAACTGAATGAAGCAGGGATATGGCAAGCCTTGCGAATCTCCCTTGGTGTGTTGTTGGTCACAGGTGCCTTCGCCGCGTTCTCGATGCACCGTCGTCGGAGCTGTATGCGTACCCTTGCGATCTCCATGATTCCGCTGCTCTGCCTCACCCAGCAGGGGTTTCAGCTCTTTGAACCGGTGTGGTCCTCCAAGGTGTTGGCCCAACAACTCGCACCTCGCCTTTCTCCCGGTACGCCCATTGTCGTTGATGGCCCTTTTGAGAACGCGAACAGCTTGGGATTTTATTTGAATCGCCCGAGCCCATTGGTCATCTATCGGGGCGTGATGTGGGATCTGGCGTTTGGGTCCACCTATCCCGAGGCCCAGCCGATGTTTCTGAAGAAGCGACGGGACCTCGCCCATTGGGCTACCACGCAGCGTTCCTTTTGTCTGATTACCGAGGCCGAGGAGGGCTGGGCAAAATTTCAGGAGATCCTGCCAACCGCGGTTGCCACCCCAGTGGCCAAGAGCTGTCGCAAAGTTGCCTACCTGGTCCAGTGAGAAATCCCCCTCCTTCCCCCTTTGCGAAAGGGGGAGGCACGAATAATGTGACAGGCTTGTGACCACTGAATCACCCCCCACCGGTCTCAAGAGGGCTATTTTTATCCTGGTTTATGAAGGTGTTTTTATCTGTTAAGACCTTAATGAAAATTTAGTGGAAAGTTAACAGAAAGTCCTCTACACTGGGGTGGAAGCCCCGATAAAGGCAAATCCGCCGTGAGGCGGAGGCGCAAAGTCCACGGGGGTCGTGACGAGCGACCCGGCCGGACTACCGAAACATATGAACAGACGAACCGAGAGAGGCGGTTTTTCGTTGCTGAAACGCTGGGGGAGCTCCCGCAACAATCAGCGGGGGCTGAGTCAGATCGAGCTCCTCCTGGGGGTGTTGATCATATCGGTCATCAGTGTAGCGCTCCTGTCCGCGTTGCAACTCTCAGTCGTGAGCACTGTGCAGAATCGGGTACAGACCTCAGGGGCCCAGCTCCTTCAGATGGCGTACACCCAATTGCGCAGCGTTGATTTCTATCAAGTGTTCCCCTGCGATTCCTCGCTTCCGAGGTACGGGTTGAGGACAGACTATCCCAACTTTACGACGTTGAATCAAATACGGGACAAAACGCTGCAGCTTGGGTTCTCCAAGTTTACGATTGAACTGGCCTTCATGCGGCGGGATACCACAGATGCCAATGGGAATGGCTTCACCTCCGATTTGATTCCCTTTGCCGATAATGGGTTCAGGGTGGACCGATACGATCCCAACATTCGCTACTTTGATCAGAATGGCAATGGGGATTACTACGACACCTACTATGTGGGAGTCCGTCGAGTCAGTGAGATGCCGGATACGCACCTCAAACTCGTGACCCTCAAACTCTGGAAGGGCAACAAGGTGGTCCTTAAAGATGCTCAGCTCTTCAACCTGGAAGGGTTCACCGGGAAGGAGTCCCCATCCAGTGAGTCCCCGTTAACCCTTTCGCTGGATGTGCCCGCGAATAATGCTAGCCTGTACGACCTGACCACCTCCACCCGAGCCAACGCCTTTGCTCTGGCGATCACTCGGTCTTACCCATCGAGCGTCGTGGCCTACCGGGCCGATGCTGCCAACCCCCCTCTCAGTTACCTCCGGCTGAGCGGTACTACAGAACCCTCAGCGACGGTGCGTTTCTACGTGGGATACACCACTGGGACGCCGGTGGATTCGGTGCCCACCGATGTCTCTGGCAACTTCAATTTTCAGTCAGGGGCGATCACCGCTCGGTTGGTGGAGGGACGGAACCAACTCTTTGCGCGGACCTTCAAAGGCTCCCTGACGTCCCCCTTTGCGCTCCGCGAGGTGATCCGCGACTTAGCCCCGCCGCTGATCAGCTCAGCGGCGCCCCCGAGCCCCACCCAGACCTTATCCCCCTACATCGCGGGGGTGTTGGTGGATTCCCCGACACAGGCTGGCGCCGAGGTAAGTGGAATCACCGCTGGGGTCATCACCTTTAAACTTGATGGGGTGGTGGCTGGCTCTCGATATGATCCCAGCTCGGGGGTCGTGGTCCTGGTAGATTCGGGCACCTTGCTCCCGCCCGTGCTCTCGACCGGCACCCACACGGTGATCCTCGAGGGGGGGGATAACGCGTATTATAAGGTCAGCAAAACCTGGAGCTTCCAAGTGGCGATTGATACCTACGATCCCTCGCCGCCGGCGATCGCCAACAAGTCTCCCACCGGAATGACCTCCAACCCGCAGCCGGTGATCAGCGTGCGGGTGTTTGATAACCAAAGTGGCATCAACCCCCAGAGTATCGTCATGACGTTGGATGGGGCAGTGGTCGTCAACGCCTCGAACGTCGCTCAGGCCTATGATCCCTCAACCGGCGTGGTTCAGTATCAACCCCCCGCCCCACTCGGCGCTGGGTCCCACGACGTGACCATCACCGTCAGCCATTGGGCGACCGCCCCGCCCGACCGTACCACCAGAAGCGAGCCCTGGAGCTTTACGGTCAATGGCTCCTAGAACTCCTCCCGAAACCATGCTTGGTAAGCGAAGCCTCGGGGGGCGCGCCGGCTATACCGTCACGGAACTCCTGCTCACCCTCGCGGTGTTGACGATCGTGACGCTTCCGGTCGTTTCGTTTTTCCAGAAGAACATGGGAGCCGTGTTCCAAACGGATCTCCGGCGGAAGGCGGAAGAGACCGCGCGCAACACCTTGGACCAAATCGAGGCCAACCTGATGGAGGCCAATGAAGTGACCATCGCTTCGGCCACCTTAGTTGAGTTTATTTGCGACTGGAACAAACATCCCAACTACAACCCCTGGGCGCTCTCCGTGAACGGGATCCCGAACATCATGGATCCGGATGTAGATGGCGATGCCAACACGATCGTCACCGACCCAACGACGCAGTGGCGGTACGGCTATAACCTCAAAGACGACGACGACAACGGGGACGGGAGGATTGACGTCCGGTTTCGATACTATTGGGTCGGCCGGACCTTGTCTCAGGATGCCTCCTACGATGAGGAACCGTGGGGGAACCATGTGAAAGTGGTCGCCACCAACATCCTGAACTGTACCTTTACGTACTTCGGGAATAAGAACTTGGACTTGGGACGGCAGCTGGATTTAGGTCACGACGGCATTGCCGGGACGGGGGATGTGGGCGAGAACGACGGGATCATTGACCAGATCGAAATGGATATGGTGCCTCCTCCCGCCGGGGCGGGAAACCGCAATGGCCAGTTAGACCTCAGGGATGAACGAAAGTACATCACATCAATTCACATCGTCCTTCAGGTGGATATCAATAACGATGGGGTGGCGGACTATACCCTCGAAACGGAACTCGCTCCCCCCCTCATGCCGCTCAAATGGATGTAACGCGTAGGCCTCGAGAGAAGGGATCGGCACTCATCGTCGCGTGCCTCGTCCTCTTGGCACTCCTGCCGCTCATCCTCACCCTCACGAATACAACGAAGACGTCCTTTCGGTCGGCGT
>JACPXA010000028.1 GCA_016196785.1 Elusimicrobiota bacterium | reverse complement strand
GAGGCAGGCACGTCGGCCGAGCGTGTTGTTGGGTTGCGAGAGAAGTTCAAGAAATTCGCCGGCCGGATTTATTTGCCCGTCTTTGTAATCAAGGATGATTCAACTTGGCGCAGGGTCAGCTATGAGACAGATATTTTGAGTCGCCTGGACTGGTCGGCCACAGATTTCAGCCCGCTCTATAAGCTCGCGCTTTCGGAGAGGCAAGAGGCGGATGCGGACGTGACCGTGGGATTGAGTGAGGATGAGAGAGAAGTCATCCGGCAGAAAGGTGTCACCCGCTTGGCTGGAGGCGGCTTGACCTTGGACTTGGCGTTCGTTTCCAGACAACTCCTAAGTGCCATCCCGAATCCATGGATCGCCCACTCTGTTGCCAAAGAAGTATTGGACCGACTGATTGAGCTGTTCGGCAAGGAAATGGTGGCCGGGAATCTCGTTTTCGTCATCGAGGAGTTGCGGAAGCGGGCGGAGGCCGAGAGGGACCGCTTGGCCTACGAGGTTTTCCAGGGGTTACTCCGAACAAGGGGATTGCGCTTTCTCATGCTCAAGGACGATCCTGGCTACCGTCTGCCCTCCAAGCTAAGAATGCGACAGGGCGCTCACATATTGAATTGCCAAGATGGTAGGCCGCTTCAACAAAGCCTGTTCGAATTCGTAGCGGACGACGGCTTCAATGCTACCGAAAGAGCCGTGGCCTGGTACCTGGAGGAGCAAGGGAAACTTCTCTGGTGGTACCGGAACCTCGCGCGCCAAGATTACTCGATCCAGGGGTGGCAAAGGCACCGCATCTATCCAGACTTTATCCTTTCGGAGGCCGACCCCAAGAACCGCTCCGACTATGACAAGGTCTTTGTGGTCGAGACGAAGGGCGTCCATCTTAAAAACGAGGACACTGAGTACAAGAGAAACGTCTTTACCCTTTGCAATAAACTCGCCGAGGAGAAAAGCTGGACAGATCTGGGGCTCGAGTTTCCGGAGAAAAAGATTGTCTTCGAGGTAATCTTCGAGGATGAGTGGCAGAAACGGATCAACGAACTCTTTGGAGTCACCGCAAAGCGGGGTCGCCACTCAAAAGAGTCAATGGCGACCACTTCTGGGAGTTCCAAGCTCAAAATGAAGGAACGCGGTACATCCAGGGACGCGTATTGACTATGGCGCAGGAATACATAAATTGTCCGAAGTGCGGTAGCAAAATCGAGATTTCGGAAGCGATCTCCAGCCAGCTCGAACAGCGGCTTCGTGGACAATTGGGCGAGGAGTATAAGAACCAATTTCTGAAAGAAAAACAGGAACTCGAGCGTCGCGCTCGGAAAGCAGCCGAAGATTCTCTGAGCGTTGAGATGGCCGATCTCAAAGCTCAATTGGGAGAACGATCAAAGAAACTTGAGGTCGCAAGGACTGAAGAACTTGTGCTACGGAAGCGGCAGCGAGAATTAGAGGAAAGGCAAGCATCCATGCAGCTGGAGATTGCTCGGACTCTGGATGCGGAAAGAGACAAAATTCGCCAAGAAGCCGCAACCACCATTTCGGAAGAACATCGGCTAAAAGATGCTGAGAAGGAAAAACAGCTTGCCGATATGAAGAAGCAAATCGAAGAATTAAAACGAAAGGCAGAACAGGGATCTCAGCAAATGCAGGGCGAGGTTCTAGAACTGGAGCTTGAGGCGATTCTCCAGAGAGAATTTCCTTTCGACAAGATCGAGCCGGTTGCCAAAGGGACTCGCGGAGGAGATGTGATGCTCCGTGTTCACACGCAAACCGGTCGATTCTGCGGGACCATACTTTGGGAAACCAAGCGGACAAAGATTTGGAGTGACGGCTGGATCGAGAAGTTGAAAGACGACCAGAGGGAAGCCAAAGCTGACATCGCCGTCATCGTCTCCGAGGCGTTGCCCAAGGGTTTTAGCCACTTCCGCCAAGTGGGGAGCGTCTGGATTACAGATTTCAACTCGGCCATCGGACTAGCCCTTGCGCTCCGCATGTCGCTGATCGAAGTGGCAAAAGCTAGAGAAGCCCTGGTTGGGAAAAACGAAAAGATGGAGCTCGTCTACAACTATCTGACGAGCCATGAATTCAGGAATCGCATCGAGGCCATCGTCGAGTCGTTCAAAGCCCTGCAGGGCGATCTTGTTTCAGAAAAAGCCGCCATGGAGAAGGTGTGGGCTCGGCGGGAGAAGCAAATCACGAGGATCATCGCGAACATGTCGGGCATGTATGGCGACATCGAGGGGCTATCAGGCACATCCTTGCCTTCGGTCAAGATACTTGAGCTGCCGCAGCCCGAAGACGACCGCTAGCTCCAATTAAGGAACCCAGTCAAGCTGGGGAAAATCTCAACGTCGGCCGGAGCCTTTTGCAATGTGGATCGAAGAGATTCAAGTTAGAAACTACCGCTCAATTCGTGACAGCACGAAGCTGAAACTTACAAAGTTATTCGCATTAATCGGCAAGAACAATTCAGGAAAGTCAGCGCTGATTGAGGCCATACAGGCTTTCTGGAATGAAGATAAGGACAAGAAGGTCAAGGTTAGTGATTTTCACAAGGCGACTGACGAGAATATCGGGATTACGGTCACACTTGCGGATTTTAAGAGCTCGGATGTCGGAAAGAAACTTGCTGGACCCAACGGCGCCCTGACAATCGAGTGCAAATGGAGCAAGGACTTAAAGCCCGAAAAAACGAGACAACCGCGGGTGCGAAATCGTTCCTGAAAGAACTTACCGCTGCATTGATGAAAATTGGAGTCGACGGAACTGATGGTCGGCTCAGTGAGATAGAAGCAAGGGCCGGAAAAGATCTGGATGTAGAACAGCTTGTTGCATTGCTAAACAATCGAGTGGAGCAACGGTTGAGTCAGATTTCTGAAAGAGCTACGGGATTTTTCCGTAACGCTACTGAGGATTTACAGAAATCCTTGGTTATTCGTCCGGAGAGCGACGTATCGAAGGCGGTCTCTTATAGCACTCACGTCAAGGATCCTCACCTGGGAGACCAGCTACCAATGGTCGATATTCTTGCCTGTGGGACTGGATTGCAGAGCATGACGATCTTATGCCTGCTACAAACGTTTGCAGAAATGGGGCGACACGATGACTCGATAATGCTCATCGAAGAGCCGGAGGTATATCTTCACCCAGAGTTCCAGAGGAAGATGTTTTCCGCTCTGCGGAAAATCGCCAGAGGGACACAAGTCATCTATACAACCCATTCGCCCATCATGATCAGTGATGTATGGGCCGACGAAAGCGTGAGGTTGGTTAAGCGCGGCGAGAACGGTGAGTCGGTGTTCAGTCAGGTAGATCTACAAGGCGTGATAAGCGAATTGGGGATAAGATACGAGGACGTGCTGAACCCAAAGATCGTCGTTTTTGTTGAAGGCGATACAGACGCATGCGTGCTGGCTCGTATCGCCACCGCGCTGCATCCCGAGCTGGCCACGAGCGTTATCCCGAAAATCAAATTTATACCGACGGATGGGTTCCGCCAAATCCAGACGTTTGCTTTGATGAAGATATTGCACAGTGACAGCGTGACATCAAAATTCTTCGTTGTATCTGACAACGACGGTTATGAAGCCCAAGAACGGGCAGGGTTCTTGTATAACCAGATCATCCAGAAGGTCCCCGAAGCAGCTGGGAAAACACCTTCTTTGCGTGATCGAATTCTGGTACTCGACGTCCATGAAATAGAATCGTACTTCTTCACACTAGAACTCCTCGGAAAAATTGTACCTGGCATCGCCCAAGATGACTTGCGGACGTTCCTTAATGCCTATACCGAGCAGTACCGACAGAGCCGGGAAGTTTACCTGAAGACCAAAAACGCAAAGGACAGACAGAACCTGGCACATCTTTTCAGACCCAGCTTGGTGCTCGAGGGGTTCAAAGGTGCCGAGCACAGGGAGGCTTTCAAAAAAGCGCACAGCGCGTCGGATGATTTCGTGAACACCGTAGATCAGATCACAGCGGCTTTTGAAAAAACCAAGCGCAGTAACCAAAACCCGTATTTGACCATGCTTGACGCGGTTGATGTCACCACATATGCACCTTTGAAGGAGTTGCGGGATCTCGTGGGTAGTTTGTTGAAAAATCTTGATGATAAATGAGGGGGTGATCGGACAGGAAAAAGTGTGTTCTTTCTTGCGTTACATCGGCGTTGATTATTCGGGCGCAGAGACGCCGACCACGAGTCTTAAACGAGAATCGAAGCAGTTCCACGCGTGTTGGCTTCGGGGGTGGCCATAGTCTCAAAGGAGATCTGCAGACATTGACTCAAGCGATCGGCAGGAATGACCCGTGCCCGTGCGGCAGCGGGAGGAAGTACAAGCGTTGCTGCCTACCTAAGGAGGAGGCCGATCGGCAGGCCGAAGCACGGGACAGCCGAATGGGGTCGCCGGATGAGCCGGACGGGAAGCTCCGGCGTCGGATCATGCGTTTTCTGGAGGAGAAGCTCCCGGACAGGGATGATCATCTGCGGGAGGCAACCTCCGTGTGGCTGGGAAGGTCGCGAGATGATCCGGGTCCTTCTTTTAATCAGGAGTGGGAGGATTCCGAGTTCATCGCGTTCATGGATTATGTCGTCCATGACTTTATCGCGAGGGGTTACGACACTCCCGCGCTGGAGCTTTTCTATCGGCAGGAGGGATCCACCCTGCCCAAACAGGAGCGCACCCTGCTGGAGTGCTGGCGGGAGAACCATGTCGGATTTTACGAGGTGCAGGATGTACGGAAGGAAGAGGGAACCGTTGTCAAGGACTTGCTGCTCGGAGAAAAGTTCTTTGTCAGCGATGTCAGCTCATCGAGGCAGCTCGAGCAGTGGGACATATTCGCTGGACGTGTCCTGAAGGAACCGGATCGGCATGTCATCAGCGGGACCGCCCTGCGGATCCCGCGCTCGCAGCGGATTGCGGTGCTGGAGGAGGTCCAGAGCCGGTGGCATAAGGCTGCCAGGACCCGTAACCACGCTACGTTCCGGGCGTTCATGAAGGATTCCTGGCCGGAAGTGCGGCGATTCATCCTGGAACAAGGGAATCGACTTCCGGACATCAGGACGGGGACTGGAGAGCCGATGCTTATCTCCCGCGCATGGTACGAGGTCCTCGACCATCCCGAAGTCAAGAAGCGGATCGGCGCGATGCCGGGGATCGAACACATGGGCTTGCACGAGGATCCGCAGATGAAGGGGGAACGCTACGACTGGGTGACTTCCGACCCCGCTGCCTTTGTCTTGCCCGGAGAAGAGGGGGTGTCTTTTCAGAGCACATGGTATGGCCCCGATCAGAAGGCACGCGGCCTGGTTCTCGGTAACATCACCTTGTTTGAACGGGAGCTCGAGGTGCAGTGCATGTCCAGAGAGCGGCTGGAGCGCCTGACGGCGATGCTGGAGGAGCGCATGGGAGCCGCCGTCCGGCGCAAGGGCACTTTATTCCAGGAGATGGAGAAGGCGCTCGAGCAATTCCGCCGTGCCGGCAAACAGGACGAGGAAACCCGCTCGGGGATTCCTCCTGAAATTGAACGCAGGCTCCTCAAGAAGTATTTCACCGATTACTACACCCGCTGGGTCGACATGCCGATTCCCGCCCTCGACAACCTGACTCCCCGGCAGGCGGCGAGAAACCCTGCTTACAGAACCCGGCTGGAAGATCTCCTGAAGGATTTTGAGCAGACGGAGCGCAACCCCGCAGGTCCACCGATCACCGGCTTCTCCCAGGTTCGGCTGATCCGGCGGCTTTTGGGTTTGGATGTGAAACGAGGCCAGAGGGTAAAGTGAACTGATTCCGGTAGGGGTTCAGTGATCGCCCAGGGCGCCCATCACGGTGGCGCCCTTCTTTTTTCCGAGATACGGGACCTCGCTCCAATCCAATCCCTCAAGTGACCATGACAAATTGTCACCCTATCCAGGCGCTTAGGGCCGTGGTAGTTACAGGTTCAGGATGGTTCGTCAGGTTTTGGGCAGGGGTATCACAGGATGTGATACTTCCCAAGATCCGACTGATGGGCGATGATCAGTACAGGTATCACACAGGTGGTATTGAGCCGGGATTCATCGCGGTGTATCAGGATGATTCAGGAAGGACAAAGAGATGGCGCGACGGCGGTTGATTGATCCATCTATGTGGCAGTCAGGCCATTTTAAGCGGCTGAACCTGAGGCAGCGGCTGCTGTGGACCGGCGTCATCACGCTTGCCGACGATGAGGGGAAGCTCAAAGGCGAGTCGGCCGTCCTCCGGGCGGGGATCTTTCCGTTCGATGAGGAGGTGAGCGGGAAGATGGTCGAGCAGGATCTCCAGACGCTGCAGAAGGAGGGGTTGATTGAGCGATACACCGTCGCTGGGGATCTCTACATCCGGCTCGTCAAGTGGGCGAAGTACCAGAAGCCGTCGCATCCGGCGCCAAGCAAGATCCCGGACCCTCCTCCGGTGAAAAACTCTGGAGAAACGCTGGAGCCGCTCCCGAGTCGCTCCGGAGGGCCTCCAGATCAGAGTAGTTTAGAGAAGGAAAGGTCAGGGTTAGAAAAGAGAAGGGCAGGAGAGGTTCCAGGAGAACCAAGACCGAAAAGCGCTTTGAATGGAAACGAAGAACCAGGATGGCTTATTCCCAATAAACTACGCTCCTCTGCATTCTACTTCCAGCAGCGTCAATGTGAGGCCTTAAAAAGACCCACACCGAAGCTCATTGATTGGCTTCGTGATTCTGTTCGATTGGATGAAAAGCAGATCCAGGATCTGTTGGCGTCTGAATACCATGGCTGAAATCGCAGTTATTGCCGATTCAAAAAGGGCATCTTTCGAGTTTGATGACGGTATCCATTGATGTATGGGCAGGTTACCACCTGTAGGAGATGATAGTTATTGTTGCCATTATTGCCGAAAAACAGGGGGTGTAGAAACAATGGGTGACCCAACAGAGGTTTCTCATGAAAAACTGGTAGATGTCCAGAAGATGGCGCGGATCCTGAATGTTCCGGTTTCTTGGCTGTACGAGCGGACGCGGGTGGGGACGATTCCGTGTGTTCGGATCGGCAAGTACGTCCGGTTCGATCCGCAGGAGGTTCTCGCTTTCTTGCGCGGCCGAAAGCCGGACGGTCCCTCAGGCGATGCGCTTTCTGCTTGATTCCTTGCGCTGATTCTTGCTCCCTGTCCTTGGGAGGTGATTGACCGTGGCACAGGGAAGCATCATCTGGCGGTGCCGGAAATGTGGAAGCAGGGCGGGTGGGGCTTGCTCTCATCCGCGGGCCGGCTACTACATTGCCTACCGAGTCGGGAAGAAGCAGAAGTGGGAGGCGGTCGGCCGAAATAAGAAAGTAGCCGAACGCCGGTTGGCCGACGTGATGGCCCGGCTTTACCAGGGGACTTTCGCCGCGCCCAGAAAGATTGCTTTCGCCGAGTTCTCCGAGCAGTGGCTGCGGGATTATGCCGAAGGGGCCGTCAAAACACTCACCCTTCGTTGTTATCGGATCCTGATCCGAGTGCACCTGAACCCGACCTTTGGCGAGCTGTTGTTAAATCAGATCACCCCTCAGCATGTCCAGAGTTTCCTGGCCCGGTGCCTCAAGGAGAAAGGGTTGTCTCCCAAGACGACGAATTCGCTGTTGCTGCTCCTGAAGCTGACGTTGAAACACGCCAGGCAATGGGGATACCTTCGGGAAAATCCTGCGCAGGACATCCGGCCGGTGCGGGTGGAACCGAAAGAGATGGATTTTCTGCGCCCCGATGAGATCCAGCTTCTCCTGAAGAATTCAGACGAACCATTCCGGACGTTGTTCCTGACGGCGGTTCTGACAGGGATGCGTCGAGGGGAACTGCTCGGGCTCCAATGGGGCGACATCGACTGGCACAACAACGTGATCCACGTTCACCGCACCCTCTATTGCTATTCGAAGGCCGAGCTGACAGAGCGGGAGGCGGCTCAGAAGTGGCAATTCTCGACTCCCAAGTCCCAGAGGTCGATCCGCTCGATCGAAATGTCTCCACGTCTGCGAGAGGCGCTGGAATTCCACCGGCTCCAGTGCCCAGCCAGCCCTTACGACCTCGTCTTCTGCGCGAAGGAGGGCAAACCGATCCTTGCCGAGAATATGGTCAGACGGGAGTTTCTGCCGGCCTTAACCCGGGCAGGCCTGCGGCGAATCCGGTTCCACGATCTTCGCCACACCTACACGACACTCCTCATCGCCCAGGGAGAAAACCCGAAAGTAATCCAGTCGCAACTCGGCCACGCCTCCATCGAGACGACGTTTGACCGCACGGGCATCTGCTCCCCGAGACTCGCCGCCAAATCGGCCCGCGCCTCGACGCCCAGCTCTTTGGAGCGACGGCGGAGTCGGTTCTTCAGCGAGCGGAACCGTAGAGACTCTCCTAGCTGGCCTCTTGTGCTATAGTAGAAGGGCAATGGGAGCATGAGGATATGTTGAAGACCATAGATAAGACGACAGTAAAAACTCTGATGAGCGAGCTCAGGGTAGGACTTCAGGCGATTTATGGTGATCGCCTCAGAGGGCTTTACCTGTATGGTTCTTATGCTCGAGGGG
>JACPXA010000005.1 GCA_016196785.1 Elusimicrobiota bacterium | reverse complement strand
TCGTTGATGGAGGCATCCTTCTCGATGTACGTATCGGTTTGGGGAACATACGCCTCCGGTTGGTAATAGTCATAGTACGAAATGAAATACTCCACCGCATTATGGGGAAAGAACTGCTTGAACTCTGCGTAGAGCTGCGCCGCGAGGACCTTGTTGTGGGAGATGACCAGCGTGGGGCGACCGACCGCCGCAATCACCTGCGAGACCACGTAGGTTTTCCCGGATCCCGTCGTGCCGAGGAGCACCTGATGGCGGGCTCCCTCCTTGACGCCCCGGATGAGCTGTTCGATCGCCTGGGGTTGATCCCCTGCCGGCTCAAATCCTGAGACCAGTTGAAACGGTATCATTGGGGGGAGAGGGGGTTGAAGGTGGCAACAAGCGATGCCAGGGACTCGGCAGCGGACGGCTCAGAGGGCTTGAACGTCAAGGCGCGCGCCTTGAGCTGGTGCCGGTAGGCGGTGTCAGCCACGATGCGCCTAACCCACTCCGCCAGGCGCTGGGGGGTGAGTTCGGCCTCCCGCATGACAGTGGCGACCCCCCCCCGCGACATGGGTTGCGCGTTGGCAAATTGATGATCATTGGTGGCATACGGATAGGGCACAAGCAACGTCGGAAGGGCAGATGCCATCAATTCCGCAATGGTCGAGCCGCCCGCGCGGGCAATGGCAAAATCGCTTGCGGCGTAGGCGTAGGCTACCTCATCCAGGTAGGTGACCGCCCGATGTGACCAGTTCCCCTCCCGATAGGCTCGTTCGACCGCGTCTACATCCTGGGCTCCTGCAAGGTGAATCCATTGGAGCTGATCCCTCAACCCGATTATGGCGGGGAGCGCCTGCGTGAGGAGTTTATTGAGTCGGTGTGCGCCAAGGCTTCCTCCCATGACGAGTCCTGTCAACCGGTTCTCTGACAATCTGAAGAACCGGAGGGCCACGGTTCGCTCAACGCCACCGATCGGTTGTCGAATCGGACATCCTGTCACCACGACCTCCCCAACCGGAAAGACGGGAAGGGTTTCGGGGAAGCTGATCGCGATGCGAGTGACCACATGGCTGAGCCACCGATTCGCCAATCCCGGGACAGCATTCTGTTCGTGGATGACCGTCGGGATACCCATTGCACGGGCCGCGATCACCAAAGGAAACGAGACATACCCACCCATGCCGAGGACCACCTGCGGGCGAAGCCTTTTCAGCATCTGCCGCGCCGTAAAGAATCCCTGACCAAGCCGCCACGGGAGTGGTACCCAGTCCCAGGAAGGCCGTCGGGAAAGCCGGGGGGCGGCCAGCACTTGTGAGGAAAACCCGGAACGTTCGAGTATCGCGCCCCCACGATCCCCCCGTGTTAACACAAACGCCACCGTCCATCCTCGCTGACACAGAACCTGAGCAACTGCAATCCCTGGATACAAGTGGCCGCCGGTCCCGCCGGCCCCAATAAGACAAATCACCGCCACCGCTCCAGTGGCAGGTGGGCCGCCTGGCGAGAGATGTTGAGCAACACGCCAATCGAACCAAGCGTACACACCAAGGACGACCCTCCGAACGACACCAAGGGAAGGGAAAGCCCTTTCGTGGGAACCATCCCACTGGCGATAGCGATGTTCAGGATCGCCTGAAACGCAATGGCCAGCGTAACCCCAGCCGCTAAGAGCTGGCCAAACAGGTCTGGTGCCCGGCTGGCGATCCGCGCCCCACGGAAGGAGAGAAACACGAACAACGCCAAGACCCCCAATGCGCCCATGAACCCTAACTCCTCACCGATGATCGGAAAGATGAAATCGGTATGAGGCGCAGGCAGGTAGAGCAGCTTCTGTTCAGACTGTCCCAGACCCTTCCCCCACCATCCGCCGGAGCCCAAGGCTACGAGCGACTGGACAATCTGATATCCCCTCCCCTGGGGATCGGCCCAGGGATTGAAGAACGCCGCCAACCGATGGCGCCGATAGCCAACCCCGGCCACCCCCAATGCTGCAAGACCCACACTGAGCGTGATCATCCACGCCAGGTACTGCCAACGAGCACCCGCGATGAACAACATCACCAAGCCGACGGTCACGATCAGGATCGGCGTCCCAAGGTCGGGCTGCGCCGCGATCAACCCCACGACGAGCCCCATCGCCACCAGCAGGGGGAGTACGCCTCGACGGAATGATGCCAGGGCGCTCCGCTTGCGATCCAGAAAATCCGCGAAGGTCACCAGGCAGGCGAAGCGGGCGAGCTCGGTCGGTTGAAACCCAATGCCGCCCAGACGGATCCAACGTCGGGCTCCGGCGACCGAATGCCCCAGGAGCAGCACCATCACCAAACAGAGGATACTGATCACGAGTAACGGTCGAGCCCAGCGTTGGAGTTGATGGTAATCCACCGCCATCCCGCAGAGCAGCGTGACCATCCCCACCCCCACCCACAGTCCCTGCCGGACCAAGAAGAAATGGGGACTGCCGAATCGCTGCTCGGCAAGGATGGCGCTGGCGGAGTACACCATCACCAACCCGAGGAGGACCAGGCTCAGGGTGACGAGGAGGAGGCTGACGTCGGGACTGGAGACGTAGCGGCGACTTGGCATGGTGAGTCTGGCAACGCATTGACCAGGGTTTCAAACTGTCGGCCCCGATCTTCGAAATCCTGGAATTGATCGAATGAGGCGCACGCGGGCGACAAGAGGACGATGTCCCCTGAGACCGCTTGCTTGGCTGCGGCGGCGACCGCCGCGGTCAGCGTCCCACAGGGAATGATCTTCGTGGTCCCCCGAAGCTCCCCTGCCGCCTGGCGGCTGGCTTCTCCAATGGTGAATACCGCCTTGACCTTTTGCCCTCCACCCTCCCGTCGGCGAACCAGCGGACGAAGACTGGTGAATGGGGTTCCCTTTCCCCGACCTCCAAGAATCAGCAACAGCGGCCCTGTGAGGGCTTCGAGGGCTACCCGCGTGGAATCTACGTTTGTGGCTTTCGAATCATTGATGAACGTTACCCCTCGCCAGCGGCGGATCACCTGAAGGCGGTGAGGAAGACCGGGAAAACGTTCGAGGGCTGCCGCCACCGCCGCCGGCTCAATCTTCAGCGGCTCCAGCGCCGCCACCGCAGCGGCGGCGTTCGCTCGGTTATGCGCCCCTGGCAGCGACCACGACGGTCCGATGGCCCAGGAGCGGACAGGAGAACGGACCCAGAGTCGTTCCCCTTCCCACCAAACCCCGAAGGTACCTGTCGTGAGCGGCCCCCGGTCGCCAAACCACAGGACTCGGCTCCGGCAGCGGCGCGCCAGCCGACGACAGCAGGCATCGTGGGTGTTGAACACCGCCACATCAGCACGGGTCTGCCGTTGAAACAGCCGAGCCTTGGCCTGCACATAGGCCCGCCACGTGCCGTGGTGATCTAGATGATCTTCGGTGACGTTGAGCAACACCGCCACGTGCGGATGAAACCGCACAGTGTCCTCGAGCTGGTAGCTCGATACCTCCAGGACTAACACCGTCTCGGAATGAACGCGGTCCACCACCCCAGAGAGCGGGGTACCAATGTTCCCTGCGAGGACGGTCGGCCATCCAGCCTCTTGAGCGATCCATCCAATCAGGGCGGTGGTGGTCGTTTTCCCATTGGTGCCGGTGACACTGATCATCCAGCGTGGATGAACGAGGCGACTGGCGAATTCGAGTTCACTCCAAATAGGGATTCGGCGCCGTCGCGCCTTCTTCAACAGATCGAGCTGGGGAGGCACACCCGGACTTTTCACGAGCCACTGGGATTTCAGGAGTTCCATGGTATGCCCTGCCGTTTCGATTTGGACCGAGGGATCGAGGCTAGCCAGCGTGGAGCGCACCTCCCTCGCGGGTTTCGCCTCGCTCAAAAACGCCTGACCGCCCAGTCTCGCAACGAGGTTAGCGCACGCGACCCCTGATCGCCCCGCACCGAGAATCCCAATTCGTTGACCGCGCACTGTGAGCGGTCTCATCGAAGTTTCAGGGAGAAGAGCGCCATCAAGGACAACAGGGCACTGACAATCCAAAACCGGATGGTGACCTTGGGTTCAGCCAACCCTCCGAGTTCAAAGTGGTGGTGCAACGGGGCCATTCGGAAGATTCGCTGCCCGCGCATCCGAAAGGCGGTCACCTGGAGCAAGACCGATAGCGCCTCGGTGACGAAGATCCCCCCGACAACCACCAATAACAGCTCTTGCTTCACGAGCAGCGCCACCATCCCGATCACGCCACCGAGAAAGAGCGCACCGGTATCCCCCATAAAGATTTCTGCCGGGTAGGCATTGAACCAGAGAAATCCCAGCCCGGCGCCAGCCATCGCAGCCAACACGACGGCCAGCTCCCCCGCTCCAGTGATGGGCACGATTCGAAGATACTGCGAGAATTTGGCATGACCCGCCACATAGGCAAACAACCCGTAGGTCAGGGCGGCGAGGGACAGGGTGCCC
>JACPXA010000004.1 GCA_016196785.1 Elusimicrobiota bacterium | reverse complement strand
GATGGTGAATGTGGACTATGCGTTTGTGCCCTTTGGGGACTTGGGGGATACCCACCGGTTTTCCCTCGGGTTGAAGTTTTAGGATGAGACTGCTTTAAGACCCCCCTCACCCTAACCTGGTTCGACAGGCTCACCATCCCGAGCGGAGTCGAGGGACTCTCCCCTCCAAGGGAGAGGGTATCACGTAGATCCCTTCACCTCGCCGCCGTCACCTGACGGCGGCCTTTTTTTGATATAATCCACGCAACAGATGAAGTGCCCCCACTGTGGTGCAGAGACGAAGGACACCAGTAAAACCTGCAAGGCCTGTGGGCAGAACGTTACCGGCCCCTCATTGTGGATGCCAAGTTGGCGTTGGCATCTCAAGGCGCTCGGAACCATTTACGTCGTGCTGGTGATCACCTTTTTTGTGCTGAAGCGGCTATTAGCCCCTTATGTGCGTAGCCTCCCTCCTGAGGTGACTCCCTGGTTGCAGCATCCTCAAACTCCTGTTGAACAAGCATCGTCCGTTCCTCATGAATCCCCCAAGCGCTAAGGCAATCCTCCACCGGGCGCAGGAGGTGCTTGCCATCGAGGCCCGGGCGATCGCCGAGCAACAACATGCGTTAGGGCGTCCCTTCGTGCGGGCGGTCGAGTGGATTGCTCAATGTCCAGGGCGGGTCGTGGTCATGGGAATCGGCAAGTCCGGGTTGGTGGGTCGGAAGATCGCAGCCACGCTCACCTCTACCGGGACCCCCTCGGTGTTTGTGCATCCGTCGGAGGTCAGCCACGGGGATTTGGGGACGGTAAGTCCCCACGACGTGGTCCTCGCCCTCTCCTTCTCCGGGGAGACCGAGGAGTTGCGGAAACTGTTGCCGTTCATCCGAGAACGGCAACTCAAGCTCATCGTGTTGACTGGACGCCGACGGTCGCGGCTCGCTCGGTCCGCGGATCTCATCCTCTCCGTGCGGATCCGGAAGGAGGCCTGTCCCTATAACCTGACCCCCACGGCTTCCACCACGGCGATGCTGGCCTTGGGGGATGCCCTGGCAATGGCTGTCATGGAGCGAAAGGGCTTCCGCGCCGCCGACTTTGCCAAACTGCACCCGGGAGGGATGCTCGGAAAACGATTGCAGATGCGGGTAAAAGAAATTATGCGCCGGGGACGAGGGAATCCTGTGGTGACTGAGGAGCAATCGGTGCAGGAGGCGCTGTTGGTGATGACCAAAACTCGCCTGGGGGCGACCAATGTGGTGAATCGCCGTGGGCGATTGGTCGGGTTCTTTACCGATGGCGATCTCCGGCGGCGCCTTCAGCGAAATGGGTTGAAGCTCGAGTGCCAGATTCGCGAGGTGATGACCCCCTCACCGGTGACGATCCACCCCGACCAGCTGGCCAGCGAGGCAGCGGAGATGCTCAAACGGTTTCGTTGTGATAACCTCCCGGTGGTTGATCGTCTTGGGAGGCCGGTCGGGGTCGTGGATGAACGGGACCTTCTCGCTGAAGGCCTGGGGTAATGCGGTGGCGATCATGGCCCGTCAGCAGAATCCGTTGTTCCCTGTGGGCAGGGATCGTCATCGCTTGTGTGTTCGGATCCGTGGGGTGCCGGCGCAGTCAAGGGGGCAGGGTCACTTCCCCGCAGGCGGTGCCTCAGCAGGTGATTGTCAACTTTACCATCCGAGAAACCCAACAGGGGAAGCTCCTCTGGACTCTCACAGCCCAGGAGGCCAGGGTGTTTGAAGCCCAAGACATCACTGACCTGGATAGTCCGTACTGGGAGTACTTCCACACAAGTACAGATACGGTCAAAGGACAGACGGTCCAAAAAACTCGGCTCAGGGGGAAACAAGGAAAGCTCCATCTCAAACAGCATGACTTGGATATTCGGGGCCAAGTTGTCGTTAAAAGCGATAACGGGTCCCTCCTTGAGACCGAAGAACTCCAGTACCTGGCAGGACCCCAACGGATCGTCTCGCATGTTGCGGTAAAGCTCACCCGCCCTGATAGCATCACCACTGGCATCGGCTTAGAAGCCACCCCTGACCTCAAGCTGGTGACGATCCAAAAAGAGCGTGTCGAGGTCAAGCGGTGAAAACCTCCCTCCTTTCCTTCTTCCTTGTGACTGTTTTGGTGGTGGGGAATGTTTGGGCGGAAGAGCGGGCGGTGATCACGGGGGATCAACTGCAGCTCCAGGAACTGGGGCAGGTGGCGGTGTTTATCGGACATGTCCGGATGACCCATGGGAAGACCGTGATGACCGCCAACCGCATGATGCAGGAAAAGGCCACCGGATTGATCCAAGCCGAAGGTGAGGTCCACCTACTGAGTTATCTCGAGCCAAGCGGACAGGGAGGGGCCGGATCTGCGAAAGGCCAGGAGCAGGAAGAAGTCGTCAATGCCTACGGAGATTTCGGGCGATATGACCAAGGCCTCAAGCACGGACGCCTCTGGGGACAAGCGTGGCTGACCCAGGAGCAACCGGGGAAACCAGACACGCGGATGAAGATGGCGGCGAAGACCATCGAGCTCTGGCGGCCAGAGCGACAGCTTCATGGTCAAGAGGCGGTGCGGATCGAGACCCAAGACCAAGGCCACGACACGTGGGCCACCGCAGACCAGGCGATCTACTATCAGGAGGATCGCCGAGTCGTGCTGACTGGGGGACCTCCGGTGGTGTTCCAGGAGACCTCCGATGGGAGCCATCTAGGTCGCGCAGATCTGGTGACATTGTGGCCTGATACGCGGAAGGTCCTGTTTGTGGGACACATGCGTGGCACCTTCCAGAGCCGTCCTAAGGAGCCTGTCTGAGTATTCCGTTTCGGCTGCACCATTGGCTGTTGGCCTGCGCCGGCGTCAGGCTCGCTCGCCATACGTGCCTTCGTCCAGTATGGCCTCGCTCGCCTTCCTTGGCTCGGCACAACAGCCAACGGTTTGCCATGAAAGCAATACCCAGACAGGCTCCTAAACCCTCATGAAGTTGCAGGCGGAGGGACTCGTCAAGCGGTATCGCCAACGCCTGGCTGTGGATCAGGTGACGCTCGCCGTGGCACCTGGGGAAATTGTCGGGTTGCTGGGACCCAATGGGGCAGGCAAGACCACGACATTCGATATGATTGTTGGCTTGACCACCCCAGATGCCGGCGAGGTATTCGTGGACGGCCAGTCGGTCACTGGCTGGCCTATGTACCGACGAGCCCGGTGGGGGCTCGCGTACCTCCCCCAAGAACCCTCTATCTTCCGGCGGCTGACGGTGGAGGAGAACCTGTGGGTGGTGTTGGAGTTTTTGCCCATCTCCGACCAGGCCCGGCGAGAAAAGGCGGAGCGGTTGCTGGCCGAGCTGGGGCTCGACGCCCTTCGTCAGCAGTTGGCGGGGACTCTCTCCGGAGGGGAAAAACGCCGGTGCGAGATCGCCCGCGCCTTGGTGACGGATCCCCGGTTTCTGTTGTTGGATGAACCATTCGTCGGGATTGACCCGATTGCCGTGGCAGACATCCAACGCATCATCTCACAGCTCAAGGGGCGGGGAATTGGCATCCTCATGACCGATCACAACGTGCGAGATACCCTCGACGTGGTGGATCGTGCGTTCATCCTGTATGAAGGACGCATCCTCCGAGAAGGGAAGGCCAAAGACCTGGTCGCTGATCCTGTGGCACGGCAGGTCTACCTCGGAGAGAAAATCAAGCTGTAACTGGACAATGCGACTGCACGTCACCGCCCGTCACCTAAAGCTGACCGATTCGATTGCGGCCTACATTGAGAAAAAGCTCCAAAAGGCCGAACGCTACTTTGACCAGCTCATCTGGGCTCAGGCGATTCTCGAGGTTCAGAAGCACCGGCACCTCGCGGAGCTCGTCATGCATGGGGCCCATCGCACCTTTCAGGCTAAAGCTGAGGCGGGAGATCTCTATGCCGCAATTGATGTGGTGATTGATAAGATGGACCAGCAGCTTCGCAAGTATAAAGAAAAACTGAAGGTTCACCGTACCCGCCAGAACGAACGGGAATCCTTACTTGGGATAACGTCCCAGTCGCGATTCAAGAGGAGGGATAAGGACGATGCCGACGCCGCAAGAAACACGGGGTGATAAGTTGAAGGTCTTGGACTTTTTGGTCCCGTCTGCCATTTCCATAGATCTTAAGGGACAGACGAAGCTCGAGGTGATCCAGGAGTTGGTTGAGCTGTTAGTTCAGGCGGGGAAGCTCAAGGATGCGCGGCCCATCGTAGGGACCCTCCGGGAACGGGAGAAACTGGGGTCCACTGGGATCGGCCAAGGGATCGCCATCCCTCATGGGAAGTCCGACCAGGTGTCAGAAATTGTCGCGGCCTTCGGGGTCTCAAAGCGAGGGGTCGAATTCGATTCACTGGATGGAGAGCCGGTATATCTGGTGTTTCTCTTGGTCGCTCCGTTGGAAGCCGCTGGGATTCATCTGAAGGCGTTAGCCAAGATTTCCAGGCTCCTCAAAGACAAATTCTTCCGTCAGGCCATCACCGAGGCCAAGGGTGTTGAAGACGTGCTCCGCATCATCAAAGAGGAGGACGCCTACTAAGGCAAGCGTAGTACGCTTGCCATAAGCACTCGTATGAGACGGCTCAGCGTCCGGGATCTCCTAAAAGCGAAAGAAACCCACTTTATACTGGATCTGTTGGCTGGTGCTGACGGGCTCGACCGCATCCTAACCGTCTCTGAGATTCACCGGCCCGGTCTGGCCTTCACAGGCTACCTGGATTACTTTCCAGGAGAACGGGTCCAGATCCTCGGCTTAGGGGAACATTCCTACCTGGCGACGCTGTCGTCAAAGCAGCGTCTGACTTCAGCCGAAAGGGTCTTCAGTGCGCCGGAGGTTCCCTGTGTGATCTTGACGCGGGGACTCACCCCCCATCCCGAGTTGCTCCAAGTGGCCAAGACACTGCGGGTCCCCTTTCTTCGGACCGGCCTGGAGACCGCGCGCATCATCGAGGAACTGACGGTCTACTTAGAGGAAGAGCTTGCCCCGACCACCACGGTTCATGGGGTCCTGGTCGCGGTCTATGGGTTGGGGGTCTTGCTCCTTGGAGACTCCGGCATTGGGAAGTCTGAATGCGCCTTAGAGCTAGTCAAGCGTGGTCACATGTTGATTGCCGATGACCTCGTGGAGATCAAGCAGCGGGCGGGAGGATTCCTGGTGGGCACCGGCAGCGAGCTGATCCGCCACCATATGGAATTGCGAGGGCTGGGCATTATTGATGTGAAAGCGGTGTTTGGCATCGTGGCGATTCTTGATCGGGCGCGCATTGAACTGGTCATTCGCTTGGAAGAATGGAATGAACAGGTCGAGTATGACCGGGTCGGCATTGCCGAACAGTCCGCAACCATCTTGGAGGTGAAGGTCCCTGAGATCGTCATGCCCGTCCGTCCGGGACGGAACCTCGCGGTGCTCATAGAAGTGGCAGCCCTCAATCAGCGGCTGAAAAACCTGGGGCAGTTCACCGCCCAAGAGCTGAATGAACGACTGATCCGCCACATGGCGCCGGGCACCTCAAATCCAGGGCCCCCCTTCGTACCTCCGGCTCGATGAAGGGCCCCCGAAAACGACGTTCCCAATTTCTTATCATCACAGGGATGTCTGGGGCTGGGAAATCGCAGGCGCTTCACTGCCTCGAAGACCTTGGGTTTTTCTGTATTGATAATCTGCCCGTTGGCATGTTATCCAAACTGGCCGAGCTCTGTGCAGAGTCTGGCGGCCGTTTAAGTCGCGTTGCGCTCGGCATTGATATCCGTGAAGGCATCTTCCTGAACGAGTTTTTCATCGCGCTGGACGATCTTGAGGAACGGGGGGGAGACCATCGGATTCTGTTTCTTGATGCTGATGACCGGACGCTCATTCGTCGGTTCTCCGAAAGCCGGCGACGCCATCCCCTGGGCAAACGGGTTGGGGAAGGGATTCATGAAGAACGGCGCCGACTCCGAGAGATCAAAGCGGCGGCGGACCAAATTATTGACACCTCCGCCTTAACCCCCGGGGAACTCAAAGATCGGCTGTCCAGCCTT
>JACPXA010000003.1 GCA_016196785.1 Elusimicrobiota bacterium | reverse complement strand
GGGGTGGTCAGTTCCAGGGTAAACGACACCATCCCCCCCTTCACGGAAAGGTCTTTGACCATATTCAAGGCTACCAGATCGCGTTTTAATTCCGGTTCTTGAACAGTGGCGAGGGCGCGCTGAACTTCTTCAACGGTTGGCAAAAGGCCTCCTCATGGAATCGGGGGGAGGTTAGCCGAAGCGGTATTTGACGCCGAAGCCCCCACGGGGCCAGTGGCAGGCAATGTTGTCGAACGGACAGACCATCCGGCAGGCGCCGCACTCAATGCAGTTCTCGTAGGACACGATGATCTTGTCCCCTTCCCAACGATAGACATCCGCGGGACAGGCGGTGGTACAGGGTTTATCCTTGCAGATCTCGATGCACGGTTTGGGGCTCACGATATGGATGTGAGCCTGGGTGTCTGACTTATAGGTCAGCAGTCCGAGTTTATCTTCAAGACTCATAGGAGAACCTCATTTCCTACTATATCACTTTGCGGAGGCGGAAGGCATCCTTCAGGAGTTGGAACATCCCGCGCTGGCGCCGGATGCGGGCGATGATCCGTCGCTGATGGTCCCGCTTCGGCAGCCCATCCACGGTGAAATACTCATAGGCCGCCTCGCACAGCAGGTCGGGATACACCGAAATGAGTTCGGGGATCTTCTGGACCTTTTCTTCGACGTCCTTGTGGTCTTCCAGGTCCTTGATGATGTAGGTGGCTTCCAGCTTCTTGCGGAAGAGAGACAGGGTCCGTGCTGAAAAGTCGCCTCGTCGTTTCGCTTCGATGACGGTTTCCCCGGCGAGCTTCCCCGCCGTCATGGCGAGGTTCGACCCCTCCCGGTGCGTCGGGTTGATCATCTGAGCGGCATCCCCGGCGATCAGGATTCCATCGGCATACAGCGGCGGCATCGAGTGATACCCCCCTTCAGGGATGAGGTGCGCGGAGTACTCCAGTGAGGATGATCCTGCGATGAGTCGCCGCACGATCGGGTGATTCTTGAGGGCTTCCAGCAGCTCATAAGGTTTAACGCGGGTCCGCTGAAAATCTGAGAGCTTGCACCCAATCCCCAATGAGAGGGTCTCCTTGTTCGTGTAGAGGAAGGCGTAGCCCAACATCCCCTGGGTGACCTTTCCCAGCATCTCATTGGTGGCTCCTTCTCCCCGTTCCAAGCAAAAGCGGTCTTCAATCTTCTCCCGGGGCATCGCGAGAATTTCCTTGACCCCCAGCGCCACCTCATCAGAACGGAGCTCCTTTCGGAGTCCAGCCATCTGGGCCACCATGGAGTTGACCCCATCCGCGGCGATCACACAGTCGGCCAAGAGTTGCTCTCCATCGTGAGTTTTCACCCCAACGATCCGGCCATTAGCGCGGATGACATCGCTCACCGTCATCCCACAGACAAGCGTCGCGCCGGCCTCTTCTGCCTTTTTAGCGTACCATTGGTCAAAGGGCACCCGAACGATGGTGTAACAGTTGTGTGGTTCCTTCAGCCACCGGTCTGATTTAAACCCGAGCTGAATCGCGGAATCATCCGACATCACCCAGAGGCGCTGTTCCGTGACCGGCCGTTCGATGGCGGCCTTGGGGTCTTTCCAGAAGTTGGGGATGATCTCGTGGAGCATCTGGGTGTAGAGAATCGCCCCCTGCACGTTCTTCGCGCCCGGGTACTCCCCTCGCTCAAGGACCACCACGGAGAGTCCTGCCCGCGCCATGGTGATGGCGGCGGAGACCCCCGCCGGCCCTGCTCCTACGACAATACAGTTAACTTTCTCGTCAGCCATGCCTTATCTCACTTTTTGGCTCCGTAAAGTTCTTCATAACGCTTAGGGTACTTCTCCTTGCACTGGGCAAGCAATTGTTTCCGGTGCGCCGCCCACTTGTCTTTGTTGGCGCCCAGCTTCCTGGTCTTGGAATCGTACACAAGAAACTTCCAAATGACCTTCCCCTCATTCTGCTGGACCTCGCAACCCGGTTTCCCCATCATCCGTTTGACGTAGCGCTGCCAGACCCCAGACTCCGGCTGCCACACGAACGGCGCTTGAAAAACATCCGGCTGCTTCGCTTTCCACTCGGCGATCTCCTCCGGTTTCAGCTCCAAAAACTGGGAGTTGAGCGGACGGGCGGGGGTATGGCATTGAGCGCACCGCTTTTGTAGATAGCGATACCCTTCCTGTAGCTCCGCCGAGTACTTTGAGATATCAATCGTGGTGGGGCCTAAGTCGTTTGCATAGGGGTTCTGCAGGGCCTTTTCCTTCTCTAGCTCCGCCGCGGTCTTCTCGGCTGCCTTCGCAACATCCCCCACCCGCATGCTCAGCCCTACCCCAACGAACACCCCGAATAGACAACCAATGACCAGCCTCGTTCTATACACCATCTCCTCCTCTCGTCATGCTCGGCTATCTATCATGATACTAAAAGGTCCACTCTTCGGTTTTTTGGGCAATGCTCATGAGGTAGTCCAGCAACGCCTCCAGCTCCTGCCCTTTGATCTTGTCCTTCCAGATGGGCATATAGAGCGGCGGGGGGGGACCGTTGGGGTTCTCCCTGGCCACCACCGGTACACCCTCGCGGATCTTGCGCCTCAGCTCGTCCCGCGAATACGTGCCCACCGTCTTGCCGAGCGTTGGGATAAATCCCCCTTGGGCATTGAAGTTCGACCGTCCCTGGGCACCGTCTTTCCCGTGACATCCGATACATCCATATTTTTGAAACACGTATTTCCCGTGTTCGATGCTTGAAGCAAACCGGGGTGCGGCGGGCTGGGGCGCCGGCACCCGGTATCGTTGGGGGATATCTTTGTCGGCCAACGACAGGACAAACGTGGTCAGCGCCGTAGCTTCCTCTTCAGAGAAGTTAAAGGCTGGCATCCCGGAGGGGGCGATGGGGTCACCGAACTCCCCTTTGGGATCGCCGGGGACTAACTCCGCCGGGCTCTTGGTGAGGTGAAGTTTGATCCAGTGGGCGAGCGTCCGTTGAGACTTTGGAAGCCCCGTGTAGCTAAAGTCAATGCGCGCCAACGGTTTCACCGCGGTTTCCTCGGCGAGGTCTACGCTGATCGGGCCACCGTCGCCATGGATCTGGTGGCAGCCGATACAGCCGTTTTCCTTAAAGAGCTGCCTGCCTTTGGCTAAGACCCCAGCCCCTTTCAGCGATTCCACCTGGGCATGGCATTTCCCACAAGAAGCCTGGATCAGCGGTCCTCGGAGGAGCGGTTCTTCCCAGTGTGGAATCTCACCATGAGCTGTCTTGACAGTTGTCGCCAGTCCCTGCCCGCCATGGCACACCGTGCAGCCAAACGTCTCAAAGGGGTGCTGGAGGGGATTCGGGTGCGCCTTGAAGGGTTGTTCCTGAAAGGCGTTGGCGAGGCTCGGGGTGGTGAGGGAGTCCATACCCTGATGACAGGTGATGCAGCGATCCACCCGGTGAAATTCCGCAAGCATGAGCTGTTTAATCTCCAAGGGCCGGTTCCGAATCGTTTGTCGCGCCTTCGGCGCAGGGGCTTCCTGCGCCTGGAGCCGGTTATAGGCCGCTGGGTACCGCTTCCATTCCCGCTGGTAATCCTGGTAGAGCGCTACCGCAAACCAAAGGACCAACGCGACGTTCCCACCGACAAAGAGTTTCCTGAGCATCCCTTTATCTTAAATGTTGAAATTAAACTGGGGGAGGCTAAAGATGTACTTCACGTTGAAGCCCAGCCGGACCCCAATCTTCATCAACACCCCCATCATAAGGAGCAGGAAGGCCATCGTCACCACATAGCGACGCCTCGGGAGCTCCTGGAGGTACCGCTGGGGCAGCAGGAATGCCATGACGTAATAGGCGAACCCAAAGAAGAACAGCCACATCATCTGCCCCACGTGCAGTTTGGCGACGAGTTTCAGAAGCACAGCCGCCCCAGCAACGATCCCGACCCCCTTCCAGAGCGCTGACTTCCATGGCGGTATCCGCTTGACCCATCGAGGCAGGAGCATCCCGCCACCGAAGTAGGTTGCTAACAACACCGCCCCCCAAAGGTTCGGCACATTCCACATCGGAGGCGGAGGCGGTTTGTGCATCGCCCAGTCCTCCCAGGGCCAGTACCAGGCAAAGTTGGGACCACGCATGAACTGACCGATGAGGATCAAGACAAACCACATGGTCAACCCAAAGAGGAAAAAGGTCCAGGCGAATGGCCGCTCGCGAAAGGCGTAGGAACCGCCCCCCCGCTGGTTGGCATCCAGGTAGGGGATCGCTATGAGCCCCACAATGATCAGGGTAGGGAGCAGCACCCCCGCAATCCAAGGATCAAAGTACACAAGCAGTTCCTGGAGGCCGACAAAATACCAAGGGGCCTTGGAGGGGTTCGGGGTGACGGTGGGGTCGGCCATTTCCTCTAGGGGTGCGTTTTGGAGGACCGACCACGCCGTCAGGACCACCATCGAGAGCGCCGCCGCGATGTACTCCCGGACCACGAGGTGCGGCCAGACATCCACCTTGTCGTGAGGGATCTCCTCCGGCTTGAGCGGGGGACCGGAGAAAGTGTCCTTCCGAATCCG
>JACPXA010000026.1 GCA_016196785.1 Elusimicrobiota bacterium | reverse complement strand
GCCCAGAGCGCGAGCTGATCCCACGGCAGGAGATACCCAGTGAAAGATAAGAGAAAGGTCAGAAGGAGCAGGATCACCCCCACGACCCAGTTGAACTCCCGCGGCGTCTTATAGGAACCTGTGAGGAATACCCGCGCCATGTGGAGCATGACGAACATCACCATGAGGTGGGCGGACCAGCGGTGCATGTTCCGGAGAAACCGGCCCAAGGTGACCGCAAACTCGAGGTCTTTGATGTCCTGAAACGCCAGCTCGGGGGTGGGGCGATAGTAAAACATGAGCAGAACCCCGGTGACGGTGAGCACTAAAAACAGGAGAAAGGTGATCCCTCCTAGACCCCACGAATAGGCTACCTTGAGGGCATGCTTCCGAATCCGGGCGGGGTGCAGGTGCAGCCAGACGTTCCCGAGAATGTGCTGGGCGCGATCGCGGGGGGTGTCCCGCCAGATCCCACCCCGGAACATGGACCGCCAGATCGCGGAGTTGATGATACGATCCTTGAGGGTTTCTTGCGAAGGCCGACGACCGGGAGCTGTAGGTAGTTCAGGCATGGGCGGAGGTCTCAAGCTGGACCACGAACGGGGTCTTGTCCCGGAACCCCGGCCGATTCTCTAACACGCTTTTATCCACCAGCAGCTCTCCCGAGGCTAACTCGGTCACGGCGACTCGATACAACGGCTTCGGGGCGGGGCCTGCGATCACGTCACCCGACACTCGGAAATTGGAGCCATGACAGGGACAGCGGACTCGACCTTCGGCGGCAAACCAGTTGGGGGTACACCCTAAATGGGTGCAACGCGCCCACAACACATAGAATTGGTTTTCTGTACGTACCACCCAGATCCGCTGTTCCTTTTGTCTGCGGGGGTTCATACAAAACGTTGGGAAGGAAAAACCGCAGCGTGGCGGCAAGGTTAGCCCCTAGGAAAGCGGCCAGCGACCCCCACCCCAGCCGCAAAAACCCTCTCCGGGAGAGCGTAGCAGTCATCCGGACCACCCTCCCGGCTCCGTGAAAATTTTCACAAACGTACTCTATCAAATTTTTCTTCGGCCTGTCAAACCACCAAGGGCGATTCCACCTCTTGACAATTTTTCTAGGGTTTGTAAGATAAAATCTCTGTTGCTAAATCCTCTCAGTCGCAAGCATATATAAGGCGAAGCAGGAAATCGTTTGGGGGGGAGAGCCGGGGGATGTGGCAGGGAGCCGAAAGGCTCAGGCGTTGTGAGCCTAAGCGGCCCACGTAGAAACTCGGTGAGCGCAGGGCGCGGATGCGCCCGAGCACACCAGGGAGCCGAAAGGCTCAGGCGTTGTTTCGAGTGGGGCCAGAAGCGTAGCGAACGTAGCCATGCCCCCGACTCTCCCCCCTTCCCCATAAACGATTTCCTGCTTCCTATATAAGGAAAGAGCAAGTATCTGCTATGGCATGGATTGGACGTCGGAAAAAGAAGGAAGTCCCTGATTCCCCAAGTACTGCTCCCCGTGAAGCGGCCCCCGCCGAAAAACCTGTCCGGGTCTCTGATTTTCTGTCCCTGAAAAACGTGGTGTTTTTCCCTGTCGGATCCTCTAAGCAACAGGTGTTTGACGCCTTGGTGAGAACGACGAACTTGCCGGACCCCTCACTCGCCTTACAAGCGATCATGGCACGAGAACAAACAGGCACCACGGTCATTGCTCCAGGACTCGCACTGCCCCATGCCCGAATTCAGGGGCTCAGGACGATTGTGGCCGCTCTAGGGTTATGTCCCACTGGCATCGTTGACCCCTCGAGTGAAGGTGGACCTGTTCGGTTGTTCCTCCTGTTTCTGGGACCTTCTGAGAATATGCGCTTGCATTTAGCGTTTCTCGCTGGGGCCTCCTCCCTGTTCCAAGTCGAAGGACTGAGTGAGGCGTTGCTCCAACTGACGACCCCTGAAGCCGTGATTGAAAAAATCCGCGCCACGGAACAAAGTCTCTAATCCCCCCTTCCCATCCCGTGCCTGAACCTACGCCTCCCCGCACAACTCCCAAAACCGCACGGAACGTGATTCTCGTGACGACCGCCATGCTGAGCTTCATCAGCTTTTGGCGAGCCTCGGCGATCGTGCTCTGTGATCTGGCTTCCACGGCCTACTACATTGGAGGTATCGCCGAGCAAGCGATTGGGAAAGCGGCGCCGTGGTTTATTCTGGGTGTCATGCTGTTCTCGTATACCGTGCGAGCGTTGTACATTGAATCCTGCAGCATGTTCGTCCGCGGCGGGGTGTACCGCGTGGTCAAGGAAGCCATGGGTGGTACCCTTGCCAAACTGTCGGTGTCCGCGCTGATGTTTGACTATGTCCTGACCGGCCCCATCAGCGCGGTGTCCGCCGGCCAATACCTCGTCGGGCTTGTGAACGCCGTGCTCCCCCGCGTGCATATCTATTGGCATCTCCCCCCCAATCTCTTTGCGGTGCTCTTTGCCATCGCCGTGACCCTCTATTTCTGGTGGCAAAACGTCCAGGGTATCGAAGAATCCAGCGACAAGGCGATCAAGATCATGGCGGTGACCACGATCATGGCGGTGGTCATGATCGCCTGGAGCGGACTCACCCTCTGGCAGCGAGGCTTCCAATGGCCACCCATTCAACCGAACTTCTCTCCCGAAGCCTGGGGGTGGCTGCATGGGTGGCGGGACTACATCCCCCCGCTGGGTTTCCTGGGTCTCACCATCGCCTTTGGCCATACGTTGCTCGCCATGAGTGGTGAAGAATCCTTAGCTCAAGTGTATCGCGAAATGGAAGCTCCGAAGCTGAAAAATCTGGAGAAAACAGGGTTTATCATCTTTCTCTACAGCCTGCTTCTGACATCCTTGGTCAGCTTCTTTGCCGTGATGATCATCCCGGACTCCGTCCGGTTGAGCAAATACTCGGATAACCTGATCAGTGGCCTCACGATGTATCTGGTGGGACCTGCGGGGGCTAAATTGTTGTTCCAGGCGTTTGTCGTGTTGGTCGGTTGCCTCATCCTGTCCGGGGCTGTCAATACCGCGATTGTCGGGTCTAACGGGGTCCTCAACCGCGTGGGAGAAGATGGCGTCTTGCCGGATTGGCTCCGCAAACCGCATCCGCGTTTTGGAACCACCTACCGGCTCCTCAACCTCACCGTGGGTCTCCAGCTCCTCGCCATCCTGTTATGTCGGGGGAACATCTATGTGCTGGGTGAGGCCTACGCCTTCGGCGTCATTTGGAGTTTCGTCTTTAATGCGCTCTCTGTGCTGGTTCTGCGCTATAAGAACAAAGCGCCGCGTGAGTGGGAGGTCCCTTTAAATTTCCATCTCGGAGGTGTCGAAATCCCTGTCGGGTTGGCGGCCATTTTTGCCGTTCTTTTTATCACCGCTTGCGTCAACTTAGTCACGAAACGAGTAGCCACCATCTCCGGATCCTTATTCACGTTGGCCTTTTTCATCGTTTTCGAAGTCTCGGAACGCATGAATGCAAAACGGCAGGGACAGAAGACTCATGGCCTCACGGAAGATGGTCATATTGACAAGGTCAATCTGGACCGGGTGGAGGTGTTGACGCCAAAGGACTGCGCGTGCACGAAACCGTATCGAGTGGTCGTGGCGGTCCGTGACCCTAACAACGTCACGCATCTGAAGCGCGTGCTCGAAGAAATTGATCCGGATCGCACAGACGTCTTGGTGATGTCCTCAAAAATCGCCAAAGGATTCCATTTAGAAGGAAGCCTGCCCGAATCAACAGCCGAGGAAGAGATCTTATTTACCCAGATTATCGCGGTGGCCGAAAAAGTGGGTCATACGGTGATCCCCTTATTGGTCTCTTCCAACGATCCGTTTTATGCGATGGCCCGCGTCGCCTACGATCTTAATGCCCAAGAGTTGGTTGTGGGCAAATCAGGGAAATATCCCCCGGATATCCAGATGGAGCACATCGCGGTCGCCTGGGGGGCTGTGCGCCCTCCTCAAGGCCGACCCCTGAGAATCCGGATTATCTGGGATGGCTCAGAATATAAAGAAGACCTCGTGTAAGATTGCCGCACTCACCATCGCAGCCGTCCTGTTCCTTGGCCAACTCATCTTTGTTGACCAGTTACGGTTGCCTTTCACCAATCTTTCCATGAATCACCCGTGGACTGGCTTGGCCATTCTCTCCCTGCTGCTCCTGGTGTTCCACGTCAGACAGCAGATCCAAACAAGCAAGTCTCCATGGACAGGGAAGGCCCTCTTCTTTCTCACGGTATTTATGTTCCTGTCCAATTTCCGTTGGCATGGCTCGGATGATCTGCCCACCAGCTTGTTGCCGTTTAACATTCTGCAGCGAGGCACGTTCACCTTAGACCACTTTGCCTCCTGGTTCACCCATCATCGGAACAACCTTGTGCCTGGCAAGGGGGGCCATCTCGTTTCCTTTTTCCCAATCCTAGGGGCCATGTTGGCGCTGCCGGTGTATCTCCTGCCGGCCCTTCGGGGGATTGAACCGACCAACCACGTGGTTCATCAACTCGAGAAAATCAGCGCCTCACTCATCTGTGCGGTGGCCGTTTGGGTGCTGTACCGCATCTATCAGCGGAAGGTCTCTCCACGTTGGGCGTTTGGGCTCGCGCTGGTCTACGCGCTAGGGACCAACATGTTCAGCCTGTGCAGCCAAGCGTTATGGCAGTACGGACCTTCTTGTCTCATGGTGGTGCTGAGCTTGTGGGCGTTGGATCTCGCTGAAGAGAACCCGAGGTACTGGTATGCGTGTGGTTGTTTCGCTGCCTTGGCGGTGGGCGCCAGGGATCCTAACGTCATTTTTTTCTGCGGGTTTGGCCTAGCGGCCTTTTTACGGCAAGGACTGCGAAGCCTGGGGCGGTTTACCGCTGGCAGTCTAATCCCTGGGCTCCTTCTTGCGGCCTATTGGACCTCTGTGGTGGGAACCGGCCTTCCGGCCGAGCTCGGATTCCAAACCGGTCTCTTGCAGTTCCCGCCCTCCCTGGCAGCGGCTGCGGGATTATTGATCAGTCCTGCCCGAGGCATCGTGTGGTTTTCGCCGGTCGTGCTCTTCGGTCTCTTAGGAGTGTGGCGGGCGCTCAAACACGGGTCGGCGAGCCAGCGTCAGCTTGCGCTTGCCCTGTTTCTTTCAGTTGTGGCCAGCTTTACGTTGTTGGCCAGTTATCAGGCGTGGGGGGGAGGGTTCACCCATGGGCCGCGTTACTTGATCGAAAGTGTCACTGTTCTTTTCTATTTCCTCCCGCAGGTGGTTGGCTGGATGAACACTCAACCTTGGGTCCAGTGGTTCTGGCGGGGCACCGTGATCGTCTCTATCGGGTGTCATGCTCTCGGCGCCTACGCGACATGGGGTTGGGAGGACATTGTCCTTTCCAAGTCTGTCTGGAACATCCAGGCGTACCCGCCGATCTACCTGATGATGTCGTCATTAATCCATCGCTAATCGGCTGACGTCAGCCTTTAAACCACATCCAAGCACCGATCACGATAAACAGCAGCGCCCCCCCCTTGTGCAGGTACTCCTTTGAAACCACGCGGGTGACCGCCTCGCCAAAAAACACGGCGAGCGCCGTCACCAGGGTGATGGCCAGCGCGCCCCCCACCAGGACCGACCACGGCTGTTTGGAGGAAGCCGTCAAGGCGAGCGCCGCTAATTGGGTCTTATCGCCCATCTCGCCAAGAAACAACATGACGAAGGCCGTGATCATGACTTTTAAACTCATCGTCGTTCTCCTTCCCTCTCCTTTACCCCTCCGCCCGCGCCCTGACCGATCAAGGAGGCGGCAATCGAGAGGGTCAACACCGCCGTAACGACACTCAATGATACCACGGTCGGGATCGGGATGAATTCAACGGCCAGCATCTTGAACCCGATAAAGCAGAGGATCAGTGAGATCCCGGTCTTGAGATAGCGGAACCCCCCGAGAACCGCGCTCAATAAGAAATACATCGCTCGCAACCCCAGGATGGCAAACACATTGGAGGTATACACGATGAACGGATCTCGCGTGATCGCCATGATGGCGGGAATCGAATCAACGGCAAACACGATATCAGAGGTTTCCACGACTAGCAGGGTGACGAAGAGGGGTGTGGCATAGCGGATGCCCTGGACGAGGGTGAAGAACCGCGCGCCTTCGAACTGGGTCGTGATCGGCATCAGCCGTTTGAAGAACCGAAGGGCGGGGTTGTGTTCGGGCGCGACCTTCCGTTCCTTCTCAAACGCCATCTTCACCCCACTCCACACTAAAATCCCTCCAAATACGTAAAGAACCCAGTGAAACCGCTTCAGTAACTCCAAGCCCGCGAAAATGAACAGGAACCGCATCACCACGGCCCCCAGGATGCCCCATTTGAGGATCCGCGGTTGGTCGCGCGGCGGAACCGCAAAGTACTCAAAAATTATTACAAATACGAAGAGGTTATCTACGCTAAGGGATTTCTCAAGCAGGTATCCGGTCAAGAATTCCAACCCTTTGGCGGGTCCCAGCCAGAGAAAAATACCGCCATTGAAGAGCAGTGAAACCAGTACCCAAATGACGCTCCAGATTCCCGCTTCCTTAACAGAGACCGCATGCGAATGGCGCTGGAGGCTCAAATCAATGTAGAGCATCAGCGTAACAAGGAACCCGAACACCATCCACAGCACAGTGTACGGCAATTTCATGAACCTCGCTTGTGAATCCAGGCGTCCACCAACAAGGTGCGTGAAGGTTGCGCCATGAGAAAACAAGAAAGGCCGAACAACACGGTATCGGCGGCGATCGCCTGACGGACAGACAGGGTGACGCCGGCACCAAAGCATCCGCAAGAGGCGGGATCGATCCCACGCCATAGGGAGACGATAAAAACTACAAGGAGCACCGCGAACAGGAAGACGGCGACACGCGCCGCCGCCCTTGTGAGATACCCAAAGAGGAGGAACACGCCTGTGTACAGTTCAATCCATGGGAGGACCCCAGCGAGGGCGACTGCTGAGGAGGTCTGGACGATTTGGTAGGCATCAATCGCCGCCGCAAACTCCGCCACTGGTCCCGTCGCTTTCGAGAACCCGGCGTACGCCAACACCCCACCAACGAGACAGCGGGCGATCAGGTCGGCAACAGGTTGAAGCGGTAAGGGGCTCGAAGAAACCTGCCTCACGGGTGTAACGCCCGTTGAATGACCTTGTCGGCTTCCGAGGTGAAGACTTGACCCACGAGGCGTTCCTCATTCACAAAAAACGTCGGGGTGGTGTTCACGAACCGCTGTTTTCCTTCCGCGATATCGCTCTGGATGAGGAGGAGACGCGACGGGTCCTTTAAACACTCGGAAAAGCGCCGGGTGTCGAAGTGTAAATCGGCAGCGAACGTGATAAAACTGGGCGTCGGGTCGGGAAGATCCCGCCAGACCTGTTGAGCAGCGAAGAGGCGATCATGATACGGCCAAAACTGATTCTGCTGCGCCGCACACTCGGCTGCATGGGCTGCCTTGACCGCATTTTTGTGAATTTTGCTCAGCGGGAAATGTTTAAACGCCAGGCGGACGCTCCCTTTGTGGGTCTCCATGAGCTGCTGAACTGCGGGTTGTACAGACGCACAGGCCGGACATTGAAAATCCGAGTACTCGACAATGAGCACCTTCGCGTGCAGATGGCCTTTTTGGCGGGCTGTCGGTGTCTCTTGCAACGGGCCCAACTGCCGTCTCGCCACACGGACGGCCAGGAATGGGATGCCGAAGCAGAGGAGAGCTGCAAGCGCCTGTCGGGAACTCTTCCGCATGGCAAGAATGGCTGCCGGCTATCCTTTGGCGATCTTGTTCACCACAAGCGCCAGAATTTCACCCCGTTGATAGAGCTTGCCGGTCACTGTGGCCTGTTCCGCGCCCATTTTCCTGATCGCCCGGTACGCCCCCTTGGTGGCAGGATCCTCGAGAAGTAGGTAGACGGAGCCACTTGGGGTCAGAAGGCCCGCTGCCCCACCATTCTCTAGCGAGGTCCTGGTACACTCCCGATGTAGTTGACCCTTCCCCTCATGCACCAGATAGCAAAACATGGCCAGCACTTCTCCCTGGAACGTCACGGTTTGCCCTTGGGTGACCACGCTCTCTTCCCGGCATCCGTCCGCTGCCAAAAGCCCGCCTGGGCTCATCATGCCGATCACTAACGCCCATGTCCAGACCGATTTCATCACGAAATCCCTCCCCACCTCCCTTTTCCAAAGGGAGGAGTATTCCCCGGACACCAGTGTAAAAGGATAGCAAATGCCCGTCAAGTTGGGCAGCCGAGTCGAACTCCACGCCACTTCCAGATGGCGTAAATCGGCGGATAGACCAGCAGTTCCAAAATGAAGCTGGTGACCAGGCCGCCGATCATGGGGGCCGCGACGCGTTTCATCATGTCGGCGCCAGTGCCCAGGGACCACATGATGGGGACCAAGCCCAGCATGGCAGCGCAGACGGTCATCATCTTGGGCCGGATACGCTTGACGGCACCGTGGATGATCGCCTCCTTCAGGTCCTGGTAGCTCTGCATTTTGCCTTTGCGGATCGCCTCGTAATAGGAGAGATCCAAAAAGAGCAGCATAAAGACGCCCGTCTCGGCATCCAGGCCCATCAACGCGATCATCCCCACCCAGACGGCGATGGAGATGTTGTACCCCAGGAGCCACAAATACCACACAGCCCCAATCACGGAGAACGGCACCGCCAGCATCACAATTGTCGCTTTGACTGGGGATTTCGTGTTCATGTAGAGCAGGACGAAAATCAGGAAGAAGGTCACCGGGACCACCACCTTCAGGCGTTCCCTCACGCGCAGCATGTTTTCGTACTGGCCGCTCCAGACCAAGGAGTATCCTGTGGGCAGCTGGAGTTTGGCACGGACGACCTTCTTCGCCTCTTCAACATACCCGCCAACGTCCCGACCAGCGAGATCCACGTACACATAGCCGGAGAGCATCCCGTTCTCGTTACGGATCATGGCGGGTCCGGAAGTCAGCTCGATGTCGGCGAGATCAGCCAGCGGCACCTGCGCCCCGGACATCGTTGGGACCAGCGTCCGCCGAAGTTTGGGCAGGGTGTCCCGAAATTCGCGTGCATAGCGGACATTGATGGTGTAGCGTTCCCGGCCTTCGACGGTCGTGGTGACGGGATCACCCCCAATCGCGGACATGATGACCATCTCGGCCTCTTTCACCGTGAGGCCATACCGGGCGAGTTGCTCGCGTTTTAACGCGAAATCCAGGAAATACCCGCCCCCGGTCCGCTCCGCGTAAATGCTGCGGGTGCCGGGGACTTCCTGCAGGATCATTTCCAAATGGGTCCCGATTTTTTCAATTTCCTTCAAATCAGCACCAAAGATCTTGATGCCAACGGGCGTCCGTACCCCAGTGGTCAGCATGTCAATGCGATTTTTGATCGGCATGGTCCACGCATTGGTCACGCCCGGAAAACGCAAGGCCTGATCCATTTCTTCGATTAACTCATCCTTGCTGATTCGATCGGACCACATGTGCCGCAAAGGTGCTTTCGTGAACTCCGGTATCCAGGAATACCAGCGCTTTTTCTCCCGCCACTCCGAGGTCGGCTTCAGGACAACGGTCGTTTCCATCATGGAAAAAGGCGCGGGGTCTGTCGAGGTTTCCGCTCGGCCAGCCTTCCCGAAGACCCGCTCCACCTCGGGGAAGCGTTTGAGGATTTGGTCCTGGGTCTGCATGAGCTTCTGTGCTTCTGTGACCGAAATGCCCGGCAAGGTGGTGGGCATGTACAGCAGGGCGCCCTCGTACAGAGGCGGCATGAACTCGGATCCGAGGCGAAGATAGATGGGGATCGTGGTCAGCACTAACAAGCAAGCGGCGACGATCGTCTTGACGCGATGTTCCAGCACCCACCGGCACGCCGGCTCGTAGATCCGAAACAGGATTTTGCTGATCGGATGCTTTTCCTCCGAGTAATATTTTCCGACCGCAACGGCCGTCGCAAGCTTGTTCAAAAAAGGCATCTGAAAGTTTTTGAATTTGAATTGGATGGGTTCCATCCGCGTAAATAACATCCGCATGG
>JACPXA010000002.1 GCA_016196785.1 Elusimicrobiota bacterium | reverse complement strand
GTCCATAGAAACCCCCTGATTGGATTACTCTTCTACTTATGTATACCATATATATTAAGGTACGTCAATATACAATTGTAATACCTTTCTTACACGTTTATGTGAGGCAAATAACAGGGTGGTTTAGAATGCAGGGCCCAACGAGAAGTAGAAGATGGAACCAGGGGCATCCAGCCGTTTCGCCCAGTCGAGTGAGAGTACGAGCCGAAAGGTTTGGAGGATGAAGGTGTGGAGGCGCAGACCTACCCCCGCGGTGTGAGTAAGATCTCCAAGGCGGGCAGCGGTGAGTTGCGTTGACGTGTTCCATTGGTAGCCGACATCCGTAAACAGTGCTCCCGACAGTCGTTTAAATAGCAGGTCCGGAAGGAAATACGCTAGATGGAAGTTGAGGTCGCGCACAATGGGAAAGCGGTATTCGAGGTTGGCCACCGCCACACGGCTGGCCCGATTGAATGACCCAAGCCCTCGCACCCGATCAACTCCACCCAATCGGAAACTCTCCTGATCGCGGCCCACGCTGACAGCGCCCAATAGCCTTAGTGCCATCGCGCTTTCCGGAAGGATCATTGAGGCGGGGAGAAACTGATGCCATTCATACCGCTGGCTAAAAAATTCAATGTTTCCCCTCAGCGCACGACTCGAGCGATCAAAGAGGGCCAGGAAGCGAGATCCGGAGGTCTCTTCTAGGTAGGGACCGGTCACCGTGTCCCTGAAAAAGCCCAGCCGAACTGTGTCTTCCCGGGAACGGTCAACCCGCCCGCCAAACTGGTCAAATCGGTCCCGACGGAAGCTGGTACGGACAGCCACCTCGATGCTATGGAATCGGTCCAACGGGTAGGTCATACCGACAATCGGGGTATGGACCGATCGCCGGATTCGACGATCTCCCGGGTCATCGCCGGCGCTCCCTCGGGCCGCAAAGAACCATTCCGGCCGATAGCGGCTATAGAAATATGCGACCTGGTAGTCCAGAAACCCATTCGCTGAGGCGTACGCGGCGCTGCTCGTGACGCGGTGATTTCCCAACATGGAGGACCCTTGCCATGTCCCTGCGGCAAATAACCCATCCGCGGATGAGAAGAAAAGCGCCGGAAAAAAGAAGTCTGTGACTTGATAGAGCGAAGGGAACCCATCCCGTAGGCGATAGGGGTGCTCCGACAGGATCAGCGATGCAGGCGCCGTGCTCGAAGACGCGGCAACCTCTGGTACCTGCTGCGACTTTGTGTATGGGCCTGCGTATGGGAGTGTCCCCAGATAGAGATGTCGCTCCCCTCCGCGATACGCCGAAAAGATCAGCCACCGCCCATCGGGCGAGACCTTCGGGTCGAAGTGTCCCCCCATCGTATGGGTCAGCCGGATCACTGCCCTGGTCTCAAGATCAATACGATACAGATCGAAAATCCCATCTTGATCCGAGACGAACACAACCCCCCGCCCATCGGGGGTAAACGATGGGGCGGTCTCGTCAAACGGCAAGTCAGTGAGCTGCGTGATGTCCCCCCGCGTCAGATCGAGCAGAAACAGTTCTCGTTGGGCTGTTCGCACCGTCCGCTCAGGATAGATCCGTTCCGAGGAAAATACCACGTAGCGCCCATCCGGGGAGACCGCGGGGTTACTGTCGTCCCAGGGGTCATTCGTCAACGCGAGCACCCGTCGCTCCTTCAGCACGTACCGGTACAGATCGGTCTGCCCATTCCGCATCCCAACGAACACGAGCGACTGTCCATCGGGGGTGAAGACGGGTTCGGCCACCGCGTCGAGCTTGACGCGATAACGTCTCAATCGTCGGTGGCGCAAATCGTAGAGGAATAGGGCGTCCTTTCCTGCCCTCCGTCCGGCAAACGCGAGCCAACGCCCGTTAGGGCTCCAACTCAGTGCTGACCCTCTGGTACTGATGCGGTCCACCCGCCGCAGAAAGCGACGGATGTCCAAAGGAACCTCCCTGTTGGTCTCAAGGTCCAGGACATACACATCCGGGTACCCGGTCCGGTCAGAGAGATACGCGATGCGCTGCCCATCCGGCGAAAACACGGGGTTGGTATTGAATTGTGGGAGCGCCCCAGGGTTGGTGAGCGGACGTCCATATTGAGAGGGCTCGTGGAGGGTTTTCGTCAAGGGCGCGTAGCGATTTTCCAACGAGGTCCTGAACTCGGCGTCGAATTGTCGGAAATCCTTCCCCGTCAGCTCGCGGAGGATGGCAGAGATCTCAAAGCGGTCACGCAAGGCCTTCAAGAGTTCTACGACTTTCTTGCGCCCGTAGGTCTTCGCCAGGTACTCCATGGCGGCGTCCCCCTCTTTGTAGGCCAACGTCACTTGGTGAGGTTTCAAATGGGCGAAGTTCTGCAGTTGTTGAAGGGGGATCAGCTTCCCGCTGGTCGCCGCATCCCGAATGACCATCTCGTGGATACTCCGATCGAGGTCGCCGGTCCCGTATTCGGCCATTCCTTCTATGACCCACAGGGGGTTGAACACCGTCTTCACGAGCCGCGCCGACTTCCAAAAGCCATTCAATAGGACATTAAATTGAACCACGTGAACAAACTCGTGGGTAATCACTTGTTCCAGCCAAAACTCACTCCCCAGATGGGGAATGAGAAACCGATTTTTGAAACCCTCCGTGAGCCCCCCAACCCCATCCCCAATGGACGCGATACTGGTCTGTTGAAAGTCGTTCTGGGTTACATAGAGGAAAAAAGGCGTCTTGCCGGGCGGTTCGTACTCGAGCTCTGTGGTCACCCGCTGGTAGGCGTGTTCCAAGTAGTGAATCACCCGTGGCAGGATCGGTTTCCCCTCGTCGTAGTAATACACCTCAAAATGCGGGGTCGTCGCGATCCGCCAACGGAACTGTTTGGTCACGACGCGGTTGAGGGCCTCGCCATGGAGAGGGTCTGGGGAGATGAGCCATCCGCTCAAGCCACAAGCGCTGAGAAGCACCACAGCGAGGCAATGGGGGAGTCTGAGCAATTAGTCTGTCATCCCCGCGTAAGCGGGGATCCAGTGACGTTTAAAGACTCTGGATTCCCGCTTACAGCCGCGGGAATGACGAGGAAGAGAGTATTTGCTCACACCCCTAGTGGGAAGATTTCTTTAACGAGGCGAGCTGGAGCTTGGCCCCTCGATGCTTGGGTTCGATGATGAGGATCTCCTGCCATAGGGCGCGCGCGGCGGTTCCGTCTCCCTCATGGAGGTAGGCGCGGGCAAGTGCTTCCATGACGGGGATGTCTTTCGGTTGGAGCTGAAGGGCCTTCTGGTAGGCGGCCACGGCCTGCCGCCAGTCGCCGCTCTGTTCCCAGAGCTGCCCAAGGCGATAGAACCCCACTGGCGGCAGTTGGTGGGTTCGTTGGTACAGGCGAGTCAACGTCCTCAATGCCTCCGCGGTCATTCCTTTCTCCTGATACGCCAGCGCCAGGTTAAACTCCAAGATGGGATCATGGGGGTGAAGCCGTTGCAAGGTTCGATACTGCGCCAACGCCTGATCAACCTGCTTGAGTTTGAGGTGCAAGTTGCCCGCCCGGAGTCGAACCTCAAAATCTTGGGGCACATGGCGGAGAAACTTCATATATTCCAGGAGGGCATACTCAGGGAGGGCTAGCTGCTCATACATGACCCCTGCATAATAGAACAATGGGAGGTCTATGGCGCCTAACCGCCTGGCTCGTTCGAGGACGTTGAGCGCCTCCAGGTAGTGTTCTGGGCCTTGGGCAAACCGGGCAACGGCTAATCGGGTGAGGGCCTGAAGGTCTTCGGGGTCGTGGGTGAGCTGCTCCTGAGCTTTCGTAATCACCTGGTCAATGCGATGAATGAACGGAAAATCGGCGGCCTTCCTAGGGAAAGCCCGCTGGGATCGAACGGAGAGCCACCACCTTCCTCCGCCGCTCAAGCCCAACGCCAGACTCCCGCCGATCAGGATGACCTTCCACAGGTTTCCATTCAAGAGCCATCCTCGATAGGCACCCCAACTAAGCCTCGGGCTCACCGAGCAGTTCCTTCAAGGAGAGCGGGGCTGGAGGGGTCGTATACTGGGCCACCATGGCTCGCTCCTGTTCACGCTCATACCGTTTGAGTGACAGTTCCAATCTTCTCTCTCGATGGTCAACACGGAGAACCTTGGCGGTGACGGCGTCTCCCACCTTGAGTCCCTCTTCAGGTTCTGTCTTGACGGGTACACCTTTCTTGGTCCCCCCTCGTCTCGAACCGGCAGCACCCCGTCCGATTTCCCTCATGGGAATCACCCCCTCAACGTCGGACTCGAGCGCCACCACCACCCCACCCTCACCGACCCGGGCCACCTGGCCCGTCACCACGGCCCCCGTCTCATATTTCAGGAGTGGATCGTCTGTGAGATGTTTCAAGGAGAGCGCAATCTTCTCCGACTCGGCGTTGACTTCAAGGACGACCGCCTCGACCTCTTGTCCCACCGAAAGTACCTCTGAGGGGGTTCGCACCCGTCTTGACCAGAACAGATCGGACACATGGATGAGCCCTTCGACCCCTTCCGGCAGCATCATAAACGCTCCAAAGGAGGGCAGATGGGTGATCGGGCCACGGACCCGGGAGCCGATCGGATGGTTCCGGTGCACCTCCTCCCACGGGTTGGGCCCAATCCGTTTCAGCGATAACGACAATTTCTCTTTGGCGGGATCCACATGGAGGACCCGTACGGTGACCGTTTGCCCTGCCGAGAGTATCGCTTGCGGATGGTTGACCCGCTGTTTCCACGAGAGCTCTGACACATGGATGAGTCCTTCGACGCCAGGCTCGATTTCAACGAACGCCCCAAAATTCGTTAAGGTGGTCACGCGACCGCTCGCTTGGCTGCCAACAGGATACCGAGCGGCGATGCCCTCCCACGGGTGCGTGGTGAGTTGTTTCAGTCCTAACGAAACCCGTCCGGTGGCGGGGTCATGCTTCAACACCTTGACCTGGATGGTTTGGCCCACGCTGAGCACCTTGTCAACCCGGGCAGTCCGCTGCCACGCGATATCGCCAATGTGCAGCAAGCCTTCGACGCCTCCCAAATCTACAAACGCCCCAAAGGACGTAATCCCCGTGACTTCCCCCTGTCGGACCTCGCCCTGTTTCAACGAGGCCAGCGTCACTTCTCTCTTGAGCTGAAATTCCTGATCCACAAACTTCCGCCGTGACACGACGACGTTCCCGCGCCCCCGATCTACCTCCGTCACCAACACCTTGACGGCCTGGCCAACCCATCGGTCAATGTCCTTCACAGGCCGGCGATCAATCTGCGAACCGGGAAGAAAGGCCTCCAACCCGACATTGACCATCAGACCACCTTTGACACGGCGACTCACCCGGCCTTCGAGCGCGGCGCCGGTCCGATGCGCCTCTCCCACACGCTCCCAGGCCTGTCGCTCCCGAGCTTGGCGCCAGGAGACGACAGCGTGCCCCTCGGCACTGCCCCAGCGGCGAATGACCACCGGCACGTTTTGTCCTGGGCGTAGTTCCTTGAGCTCTTCCTCGCTCAGCTCCTCCCGCGGGATGAGCCCTTCAGACTTCAACCCCACGTCCACGAAGACTCCCTCAGGGACAATCCCGATCACTCGGGCCGAACGGACCGTCTCCCCCGAGTCCCGCTCAGGCGGTAGCTCTCGGAGCAAATCCTCCATACACATGTCATCGAGCAACGATTTCCCTTCCTCCATATAGCCGTTTTAGTATATCACTCGTTCCTGGGGTAATGCCAGCTATTTCTGGACGGTCGAAGCAAGAAAACTTTTGTGGGGTTCCCCGGAGAGGAGTCAGACAGGCCGTCATTCCCGCGGACGCGGGAATCCAGGATGATGTTAGGGAATGTGTTCGAAATGTACGTCAGGGAGGACGTTGTTGGGTAGGGCTTTCTAGGTGACCGACCTCAGTCACTTCTTGCCCAGTGGGAAGGTCAGGGTGCAGGTGGTCCCCTGTCCAGGGCGGCTCTCGAGGTGGACCTGCCCGTGATGTTCCTGCATCGTTGTCAAGACGAACGAGAGGCCGACCCCTGGCAGGTGGCCATCTGGGTGTTGTGCACACGGCCTCATCTGTAGAAACGGCTGCCACAGCGTCTCTTGGAGTTCTCGAGGGATGCCTGGCCCCGTGTCAGAGACCACGATGGTGTAGCGCGCTGGCTCGGCCTGCACGGCCAACCGGACCTCCCCGTGCGCCGTGTAGCGCCACGCGTTATGCAGGACATGGTAGAGGGCGAGGCGTAACGCTTCGGGATCGCCCCGCACCTCACAGGACGTCGCCGGGAGGGTCACCTGAAAGGCCACCCCGTTCTGCTCAAAGCGCGGTCGAAAGGGCTCCACCACCGCCTGACAGATCGCTCGGAGATCCACGGATGCCCATTCCAGTTCTCCCTTGTGGAGCGCCTCGTAAAACCGCTCGAAGAGAAAGAGGCGATCAAACCCCTGATTGAGTGTGTCCACATCCCGTGCTAAATCCGCGAGGAGCTTCTCTTGTTCTGAGGTGAGAGGCCCGACCAACTTCTTCCGCAACGTATAGAGCGCCGCCGGGACGGACGCTTTCAAGGGCTGGTGCAGGTCATGGGCTGTGCGTCGCGAGTACATCACGCGCCGCTCCTGGAGCCAGGCGAACTCCAGGCGCTGACGAGCGAGATCCAGCAGGTGCTGGGATGGGGTGAGTTCCTCGATCCGGAGGGGCTCGCCGGTGTTCCCTCGCCCGAGATTGAGGACCGCGAACAGGGAGCCCTGGCATAGCCAAGGCACCGACAGGTCACTGGACACTGCCTGCATCGCGGATTGCAGGTCTGGCGGCGCAGCGGTTCGGCTCAGGGGCACTCGTTGGGTTGCCAGCGCCTGGATCAGGGGGTGGGTCTCAGGCAGCGCGTCTGGGACTTGGTCCCCCGTCTGGCCATAGACCTCATAGGTCCCATTGACCTCGCGGAGATAACAATTCACATGGGGCACGTGCAGCAAAGCGCTCAACCCTTCGACCAGGACTTCTCCAATCGGGGCGCAGCGAAACGGCTGACGAGTTAACTGTTGGATGACCCCTTCCATGCGCTCGTGGTTCATGCCTTGGCGGCTTCCTGAAGCAACGTCAGGAACCCTTCGACCCCGGCCTCTCCTTTGTCATAGGTCTCGAGCACCAGGCGCTTGAACCCGGGCGTATTCTTGAGATCGGTCAAATGCCAACGATCAGCCCAGTCATGCCCCCACGCCGTGATCGGAATGATCTTCAGGTCAGGGACAGGGTTCATCTGGAGTAGTTCCCGAATCACCTGGGCCCCAGACACCGCTGGCATATCAATGTCCAGTAAGAGGAGATCCACCTTCGGCGACCGTTTGAACCGGTCTAAGCAGGCCTGCCCGCCATACAGCGCCTCGGACGTGAATTGACCCTTCCCACTGAACGCGATCAGTTGGGCGAAGGCGTCGGCACTCGCGGTATTGTCGTCTACGACCAGGACATGCTTCGACATGGTCAGGACCTCCCTTACGCGGCGTGGGGGGTCTCGAGGGCGCCGCCCGTCTCCACCGGCAAGTAGATCGAGAACCGACTGCCCTTCCCCACCTCACTTTGCACCTCCACCCGCCCATGGATCGCCGTGATGTACTCTTTCACCACCGCTAAGCCCAGCCCGGTCCCTTCCTCTAACGACATTTTTCCCGGGACGCGATAAAAGGGGTCAAAGATCCGAGACAGGGATTCGGGGGGAATCCCCGGTCCCGTATCCGCCACACAGAGTTCGATTTCCTGGGGATTCAGTTGCCGCACGGACACCACGATCGTCCCTTCCGCAGTGTACTTGATGGCGTTCCCAATGAGGTTGGTGAGGCAGCGGTCGAGATACCTCTGGTCCCCTCGCACCGGAGGTAACGGGTCCTCGACCTGGGTGATGAGGTCCAACCCTTTGATGGCGGCCGCCACGCGCTGTTGGATCTGGCAGATACTGGCGACCAGCTTTCCGAGGTGAATGGCCTTGATCGTCGGCCCCCGACCCAGTTGCTTGTCCATCGACAGGAGATTAAACATCCGAGCATCCGTCAGGAGGTTGATCCCCAGGTAATGCGACGCGAGGTCTTTGGGCGCCAGGCCTTTCAACGTCCAGATGAGTTCCACCGGTTTGAGGTAGTTGATCGCATCGTGCAAGGTCGTTTCCATCCGCATCGTCTGGGCATAGTGCTCGACCCGCGCCCAGAGCGGCTCAGCGATCGTCTTCGCGAGCGCCTCCAGCCATTTCAAGTCCTCGTGATGGAAATACGCTCGCTGGTCGAGCTTGGCTCCGAGGACGATCATCCCGAAGACCCACTCGTTGGCGATTAAGGGCACTGCCACCGCAAACACGGTCGGATCAAGCCGAGCGAGCATGGCGTCGTCCAGACGCCCAAGCCCCCCCGGGTGTGGCAGGGATGCTTCTTCCCGCAACACCACCGTCCGTCGCTGCTTCAGGAGTTGAAATAACGCTCCTTCTGTGGCTCCCTCCCATTCCGGCCCGGGGACGATCTGCCCGTCGCCATTGCGCCCATACGTCGTTTGGAAGCGCGGTTGGCTGACCAGATCTTCGAGATACACCAGCACCGAACAGGAGTGCACCTGGGCTCTCCGAACGACCTCTTGGGCCAGCTCAGGGAGGTATTCCTTCATCGACTGCACGCGGGGCGCCTGTTGGGCAAACTTTTGGAGATCTCTTAATGAACCGGACTTATCCCAGAATACATGTTTGTCTACCCACGTTTGCACTGATTCATGAATCTCACTCAAAATCCGTGGGACGAAGAGCACTAAGAGCATCCCAGCCACGACCTGGCCCCAGGCGCTCCCCGTCAATAAAAAACCGGCAAGAAAGGGGACGGTAAACGAGACGACCCCAAGACTGAAGTCTTGAGGACTCACTTTCCATGCACTACGATTGAGTTGATGCCACAAGGTTCCGATCAAACACAGACTCATCAACATGGCCAAAAGGGGATAGAGCGGAAGGGTCCAGTGGCCTTGCACATACCCAAAGTAGTTCACCGCCGCTGCTCCCGCGAAGCTGAATGATCCCAGAACCCACCCCAGCCCAACCTTTGAGAACGCCTTTGTCGCTTGCAGAAAAGCTCGAATCGTCCACCACCCGCTGACAGCGATTGCCGTTAATACCCACAGCGCAAATAGCGGATAGGCGGATCCAGGCACCTCTAGGGCACTCCTCTGCATGGTGGGATCAAAGTGCAGCGATTGCTGCACAAACGGGGTGAAAAGACAGAGCCCCATCATCCCGTAAGCGGTCCATCGCAACCAGGAGAACCAGCGAATCGAGTGAGAGGCGAAGCCGTTAGAGTCCCCATAGCTCTTCCAAAACTCCGCCCATGAAAGGATGACCCAACAGCCAATGGCATACGACGCCCGATGCAAAAACACAGAAAAAGGAGTCTGCGGCATCATCAAGAGCAGTTCATGGGACTCCCACATTCCTAACAAGAGGAAGAATCGACACAGCAAACGGGCTGGAGGATTCTGATGGTACCTTAGCAAGGTGATGGCTAACGAAAAATTGAGCACCCCACCGGTCAACGCCCCGATGTTCCCGAAGGTTAACCCCTTCCAGCTTAACGTGCGAACGCTTTCCGCCAACAGGCGTCCCACCAACAGCGGCACAGCCACCAATGCCAGCGCACATCCTTTGACCACCACATCCCGTGCGACTAAGCCGATGTCAAACAGGCGTTTGGCTACAATGGCATAGGCAACGATCCCTAGATAAACGATTATCAGAATATTCAGATAGGGTGGAAGCGGGACATCGTACCACATGGGCCAGTTAGTGGCTCCCCCAAAGAAACCAATGGAGAAAGCACTCAACAAGTACTTATACTCCCCTCGTTTTCGCCCCGTTTGGGAACGATAATTTCGCCAAAGCCAGAAATACCCGTAGAGTAGCTGGAACGTCCAAAAGGCGAGATACCCATGAAACCATTTTGTGGGGAGAGGCCAGTAACCCAGTCCATGTCTTGGGACGAGAGCGGTGTACAGATTGGAGGAGGCATTAAGGTAGAGGAACCAGGCGTTTAAGACTACGCAAGTCCTAAATAACCACTTGTGTTGTTGGCGAGAATCTGTAAACGTAAAGACGAAGTCTAGATACACAAGATTGATGAGGATGACGCCGGTAAATAGAAGCTTAAACCACAGCAGCGCGGTTTCCTCTTTGGCTGATAATTGCCAAAAGAAATAGCCAAAGCTATAGAGTGCGACCGCCAAGTTGAAAACACAGTAACTTTGATTCAGCCGGCGCTTCGGGTTGCTGTAGAAAACAATTGCCGCGACGAGTAGGCAGCCGAGACAATTCGCCAGTCCACTAAATGCTAAAAAGGTCATGATCTTAGAGGCCTCATGGGTACTCCCAAGTCTACGAACTGATCCGCAAACCGCAGGGTGTCCGTTTGAATCTTCTCCCAATGGTCTTTTTGGAAGTGATCAAGTGAGGAAGTGAGGATCAGTTCCTTCTTTGGTGATGGGAGGACATTGTACAAGAGCCGCGTCTTGTCCACAGGGATCACTTGGTCGTCTTGTCCAACAAAGAGAATAAGAGGAATCGTAATCTTGT
>JACPXA010000033.1 GCA_016196785.1 Elusimicrobiota bacterium | reverse complement strand
GGTGCAGGGCCTCACGCCCGACCTCAACGCCGTGAGGGCGGGTCTCGACGTGATCACGGCCGCGGGCTCCGGGTATTCGCGCTGGCGAGATTTGGCCGTGACCCGCTGGCGCGAAGATGTCACCCGGGACCCCTGGGGAACTTATATTTTCTTCCGCGATAGGGAGAACGGGGCGGTGTGGTCCGCCGGTTACCAGCCGACGGGCACGGAACCCGATCACTACGAAGTGGAGTTCTCCGAAGAGCGGGCGGAAATCGTTCGGCGTGATGGATCTCTCCTGACGACGCTCGAGGTGATTGTGTCGCCCGAAGATGACGCCGAGATGCGTCGGGTGACGCTCAAAAACGTCGGCGGGCATGAACGCGTTATCGAAATCACGTCCTATGCCGAGATGGTTTTGGCTACGCCGGCTGCGGACAACGCGCATCCGGCCTTCTCTAATTTATTTGTGCAAACCGAATACGTGGCAGAGGTGAATGGACTTCTCTGTTCCCGCCGACCCCGCTCGCCCTCGGACGAGACGGTCTGGGCAGCGCATGTCATGGTGGTCAGGGGCGACGTCATTGGCCCGGTGCAATATGAATCCGACCGCGCGCGCTTCATCGGCCGGGGTCGCGGAATCCGCACCCCGATGTGTGTGATCGACGGCAACCCTTTAACCAATACGACCGGAAGTGTCCTGGATCCGGTGCTCAGTTTACGCCAGGGGCTGCGGATAGGCCCAGGGCAAAGCGTCCAGGTGGCCTTCACGACCCTCGTAGCCTCCTCACGTCCGCAGGCGCTTGAGTTAGCGGACAAATACCACGATCCCGCGATGTTTGAACGAACCGCGACCTTGGCTTGGACGCAGGCGCAGGTTCAACAGCATTATCTGGGCATTGTCCCCCCTGAGGCGCATCTTTTCCAGGACCTCGCCAGCCGCATTCTTTATTCGAACGCAGCCATGCGATCTGCTGCCGATGTTCTCCAGCGCAATACCCGCGCCGCCTCCGGACTTTGGGCGCACGACATTTCGGGGGATGTCCCGATCGTGCTGGTGCGTATCGATGAGGTCGAGGACCGCGACATCATCCGTCAGTCGCTTCGGGCCTATGAGTATTGGAACATGAAAAATTTGGCGGTTGATCTCGTCATCGTCAATGAGAAAGCAGTCTCCTACATCCAGGAGCTTCAGGACGCGCTTGAGGAATTGGTGCAGGCGACTCAGACCGCGTTTCGCCAGACCTCCCGGGAATCGCCGGGACGTATTTTTCTCCTGCGGGCCGATCGTCTCACCGCCGAGGACCGGGTTCTGTTGCAGACCGCAGCGCGCGTGATCCTGCTGAGCCGGCAAGGGAGCTTATCCGAGCAAATAAGACGCGTCGAGCACCCGGAGGAAGCGAGGACAATTTCTCTCCCGAGGCGCCGCCCCTCTCCGGGGGACGCGAAAACGCCCGGTGAAACAGCGACGCTCGAATTTTTCAATGGCCTGGGCGGTTTTGCCGATGACGGACGTGAATACGTTACCATTCTTAATACCGGACAATGGACGCCTGCGCCATGGATTAATGTCATCTCCAATGCGCAGTTCGGCTTTCAGGTGTCGGAGTCCGGGGCGGGATATACCTGGTCCATCAATAGCCGCGAAAATCAGCTCACCCCCTGGTCCAATGACCCGGTGAGCGACCCTTGCGGGGAAACGTTTTACCTCCGCGATGAAGACACGGGCGACGTCTGGACGCCAACGGTGCTCCCGATTCGGGAGGAGGCTGGGCCTTATGTGGCGCGCCATGGCCAAGGGTATAGCGTTTTTGAACACACGTCTCACGGCATCGCTTCGCAGCTCCTGCAGTTTGTTCCGCCCGAGGATCCGGTCAAGATCTCGCGGTTCACGATGACCAATCGTTCCGGTCGTTCACGAAGAATTTCGGTCACCGCCTACCTCGAATGGGTCTTAGGGGTTTCGCGAAGCGTGTCCGTCCCTTTTATTGTCACGGAAGTGGATTCGCAAACGGGCGCGCTGTTCGCCCGGGCGTCGTCTCTCCGGCAAAGTCGGCGCAGGCCTGGACCCCTGTGCCGCGCTGCAAAGAACGTTTCTGATACAGCCAGGCACGCGCCTCGAAGTTGGGTTTTTTCTTGGCCAAGCCGCCAGCCGCGACGAAGCGGTCAAACTCGTGAAGCGTTACCGCGCGGCGGATTTGGATACGGTGCTGTCCGAGGTTAAAAAGCGCTGGGAGAATGTTCTGGAAACCGTGCAGATCCGGACGCCCCAGCGGTCCATGGATGTGTTGGTCAACCGCTGGCTGCTGTACCAGACCCTGGCCTGCCGCGTATGGGCGCGAGCCGCTTTTTATCAGGCCGGGGGCGCCTATGGGTTTCGTGATCAGCTTCAAGATGTCATGGCGCTCATGGTGTCTCAGCGCGATTTGGCGCGCCAACACATCTTGCGTGCGGCCGGGCGGCAGTTTTCCGAAGGAGATGTCCAGCATTGGTGGCATCCGACCACGGGACGCGGCGTCCGGACTCATATTTCCGATGACCTCGTGTGGCTGCCGTATGTGGTTCAGCACTATTTGGAAGTGACGGGCGACGTGGCTATTTTGGAAGAGTCCACCCCTTTTCTAGAAGGCCCCGTTATTCCCGAGGGGAAGGAAGAGGCGTACTTCCAGCCGCAAAGTTCGGATCAGAAGGCCTCTCTTTTTGAACACTGCGCGCGTGCCCTGGATCGAAGTTTGACCCTTGGAGCGCACGGGCTTCCCCTCATGGGGACCGGCGATTGGAATGACGGGATGAACCGGATCGGTTCGGAAGGGAGAGGGGAAAGCGTCTGGCTGGCGTGGTTCCTTCATACCACGCTCTGGGAATTTGCCAAGCTGGCCGAGAGCCGCGGCGAATTCGCGCGCGCGGAGCGCTGGCGCTTGCATGTGGGGGAGCTAAAAGCCTCGATTGAAAAGAACGGTTGGGACGGGGAGTGGTACCGGCGGGCTTACTTTGATGACGGTTCTCCGGTGGGAGCGGCCGCCAGCACCGAGTGCCGCATTGATTCGATTGCCCAGTCGTGGGGCGTGCTTTCAGGCGCTGCCGACCCCGCGCGCGGGGCGTGGGCGATGGCGGCGGTGGAAGAGCATCTCGTCCGGCGGCAAGACGGACTGATTCTTCTCTTGACGCCGCCGTTTGACAAGG